>NZ_JBFUKD010000010.1:0-24604 GCF_056401005.1 Microvirga sp. P4_G7
GCGTCGACCTGAAGGTTCTCGGGCGGGTCGGCGGGCGGGTCACAGCGGCCGTCACCCTGTCGCTGATCGCACTCGGCGCGATCAGCCTCGGATTGATTCGCCTCCTCGGCGTCGCCTGACCCCTTGAAAAGCGACGCCCGGGCCTCATCACTAGAGGAAAGGCCATCGCCCTTTTCGTGTGGCCCCTTTTCGTGTGGGCCCCTTTTCATGTGACTACGGGAGGTCGAACATCCGATGTCGCCCCTCAAGAAAAGCGAACGCGACGAGCTATTGTCCGCCCTCGACGGCTGGTCCCTGGTTTCGGACCGGGACGCGATCCACAAACGCTTCGTATTCGACGATTTCAACACGGCGTTCGGTTGGATGACGCGGGTCGCCATGGTGGCGGAGCGCCTCAATCATCATCCGGAATGGCGCAACGTCTATTGCAACGTCGACGTCACCCTCTCGACGCACGACGCCAAGGGCCTGACGCGGCGCGATTTCGAGCTCGCTCAGCACATGGACCGCTTCGCGGCGGGTATCACCGCGGAGGAATAGCACATGACCGACACAAGCTTGTGGAGCGGCGGCTGCGCGTGCGGACGATTGACGTTTCGCGTCAGCGGCGCGCCCAAACGGGTCGGTCTTTGCCATTGCATGACGTGCCGCAAGACCAGCGGCAGCGCCTTCAATGCCTTTGCGATCTTCCCCAGCGACCAGGTGACGATCACCGGAGGATACGACGGCTGGTCGGCAAGCGGCGAAGGAAGGCGCTGCTTTTGTCCGGTCTGTGGATCGCAGGTGTTCGACCAGAGCGGTGGCGACGAAATCGAGATCAAGCTCGGCGCATTCGACTCGCCGAACCTGTTCGCGCCCACCTATGAAGCTTGGACTCGACGGCGCGAGCATTGGCTGCGCACGACGGATCTCGTCGGCTATGTGGAAAACCGCACGACGCAGATGTGAACGACGCTTCCTATCTCGGCTGCATGCGCAGAGCGCCATCGAGGCGAATCGCTTCGCCGTTGAGCATGTCGTTGGCGATGATCGCGCCGACGAGCGCAGCATATTCGGCCGGCCGCCCCAGGCGTTGCGGGAACGGCACGTTGGCCTCGAGCGCCTTGCGGAAATCCTCGGCGATGCCGGCAAGAAGCGGTGTCTCGAACAGCCCCGGCATGATGGTCATGACACGGATGCCAAAGCCGGAAAGGTCCCGTGCGAGAGGCAGGGTCAGGCTCAACACGCCGCCCTTGGACGCGGCATAGGCGGCCTGCCCGATCTGGCCGTCCTGGGCGGCGATGGAGGAGGTATTGATGATGACGCCGCGCCCGCCGTCCTCGGTGACCGGATCGAGCGACGCCATGGCCGCCGCCGATTTCGACACCATGGCGTAGGTGCCGATGAGATTGATTTCCACCGCCCGGCGGAAACTCGCGACATCGTGAGCGATCAGCTCGCCGGTCTCGCGTTTCTTCGCGACAGTGCGCCGGCCGGGAGCGATGCCGGCGCAATTGACGAGGATTCGCTCGATGCCGTGAGCCGCGCGCGCCTTGGCAAAGGCCATGTCGATGGAGGCCTCGTCGGTCACGTCCGCTTCGCAGAACAAGCCGCCGATCTCGCTGGCGACTTTCGGGCCGCGTCCGGCATCGCGAT
The DNA here is from genome assembly GCF_056401005.1 of Microvirga sp. P4_G7. Classification (NCBI taxonomy): domain Bacteria; kingdom Pseudomonadati; phylum Pseudomonadota; class Alphaproteobacteria; order Hyphomicrobiales; family Methylobacteriaceae; genus Microvirga; species Microvirga sp. P4_G7. The sequence goes on from NZ_JBFUKD010000010.1 coordinate 1,636, forward strand.
CGAACAGGGCGACCTTTGCGCCGCTCTTCGCCAAGAGGCGCGCAGTCGCCTCTCCCAGCCCGGACGCGCCCCCGGTCACCACCGCCGCCACAGTTTCGTCGATCTTCATGCGTTCTCTCCTATGCCGCCCGTTTTAGGATAGAGTGCGGTGAAGCCAAAAGGCTTTCGGAAGGAGTCTGACGAAATGAGCGAATCGATCCCGAAGGCCTTTTCCAAGGCCGAGATCGAGGCCATGCGCCGCGCTGCCCAAAGCGAAGACGGATCGCACGAGGACGGTCTGAAACGCCGTTTCTGGAACAAGCTCAAGAAGGTCGGACAGAAGCTCCCCTTCGCCGAGGAACTTCTGGCGGCCTATTACTGCGCGATCGATCCCAAGACGCCCAACAAGGTGAAAATCATTCTTCTGGGCGCCATTGCCTATTTCGTCTTCCCGACGGATGCCATCGCCGACTTCCTGCCGCTGATCGGCTTTGCCGACGATGCCGCCGTGCTGGCGACGGCGATTACGCAGGTCGCCGGATCGATCAGGGACGAACATCGTGCGAAAGCGCGCGAAGTCCTCGGCGCAAAAGGATAGCGGGACACGGGACGTTCGATGGCGAAGATGTCGCCATCGATCCTAACAATGCCTGCCGTGGCATCAGCGCTGGCGTCTCGTCGAAACAACGAAGATCCAACCGACAAACGCATTCCGCGCGGCCCGCTCACTGCAATGAAGCGGGCCTATTCTTTTGGTCTACTCCGCATGCCGCCGTGCTGCCACAGACCCCATCGGCTATAAAAAATCGTCTTTCCGCAGCCGCGCTCGCCGACGGACGCGCTCGTTGCATGAGATTTTTTGAAGCCTGAGGGGCATGCCGATGACCGTTTCGATCCTTCCCGTCATCACGAACGTGATTCGCGACGACAACGCCGATCATCAGATCATCGGAACCGACGCGCCAGACCTTCTCAGCGGCAATCTCGACGTCTCGAACAATTACACGGCCTTCGCCGACTACTTCGTCGATGGCCTTGGCGGCATCGACACGCTCATCTTCAAGGGCACGTCGAAGCTGACGTTCGACATGGCGAAGTCCTCACAGAGCACCGGGTACGGCCAGTACACGGTCGTCAACGTCGAGAATATTCTCGCCGACGACGGCAACGATGTCCTGTGGGGCAATGGCGCGGCCAATCTTCTCTACGGGGGTGGCGGCAACGACACCATTCACGGTCGCTCGGGCAACGACGTCATCGTCGGCGACATTCTCGGCGACAACGGACGGGACCGTCTCTATGGCGATGCCGGTAACGACGTCCTCATGGGCGGTGCAGGCAACGACACCCTGACCGGCGGCAGCGGCAAGGACACGTTCATCTTCAGCGGCGGCAGGCCCAACAAGAAGACGAACATGGACACCATCACCGACTTCAAMGTGAAGGCGGACCAGATGGTGCTCGACCGAACCGACTTCAAAAAACTCGGTTTCTCAAAGGTCGGACAAAGCTATCTTCTCAAGGAGAGTGCGTTCCATACCGGCCCGTCCGCGCACGATGGGAGCGATCGAATCATCTACAACGACCAAACCGGAGCGCTCTATTACGACGCTGATGGCACGGGAGGGTCAGCGGCGATCCAGTTTGCGAAGCTGAAGCCCGGCCTCGCACTGACTCACAAGGATTTCTTCGTCATCTGACCGACGCCGCCCCATGACATCGACAAGAAGCCGGCTCTGGGGCCGGCTCATTCTTTTGCCCCGATAAAACCGACGATCCCCATGTGAACGACTAGGGCATTCCCGTGCGCCGTCTCACATAATGACGCAGCGTTAGCGACTAAGGCTAATCCCGGGCCACGGCGAAGAGCCTGCCCAGCATGCGATTCGCATGCACCGCTGTTTTCATTCTCTCCAGCTCGTTTCCCTCCCAACAGGAAAATCTGGACTACCAAGGATCTCCTATGGCGACCGGCAAAGTCACGATTCCCACTCCGACACTCCAAGACCTCATCCTCGACACCGATGGTGACGGTATCCTCACCGGAACCGGACGAGCCGAGTTCTTCATTTCCGATTTCGGCAATTTCACCTTCAACGGCGGTGGCGGCGTCGACACGCTGATCTTCGGTGATTCGTGGAAGGCCAAGATCGATCTCAACAAGACCGGTCCTCAGAATACGGGCTTTGGCACGTCGACGTTCTCCTCGATCGAGAACATCATCGCCGGAACCGCCGCCGACACGCTGATCGGCAACAAGTCGGCCAATCTGCTGTTCGGTGGTGGCGGCAAGGACACCATCTCTGGCGGCAGCGGCAACGACGTTCTCGTCGGTGGCGACGGCAACGACACGATCAAGGGCGATGCCGGCAACGATCTGATCTCGGGCGGCGCCGGGAACGACATCCTGACCGGTGGCGCCGGTAAGGATCTGTTCGTCTTCTCCGTCGACAAGCTGAACAAGCGGACGAATGTCGACAAGGTCACCGATTTCTCGGTTCGCGACGATTCGCTCCTTCTCGACAGCTCCCTGTTCAAGAAGATCGGCAAGGGCGCACTGAAGGCCGACGCCTTCCACATCGGACCCGCCGCGCACGATGCCAGCGACCGGATCATCTACGACAGCAACTCCGGCAAGCTGTTCTTCGACGTGGACGGAACGGGCGGCGCCGCCGCGGTCCAGTTCGCGACGATCAAGCCAGGCCTTGCGCTGTCGCACCAGGATTTCGTCGTTTTCTAACGAGATTGCGGACGCGAGACTCGTCTCGCCGCCGCCGACTCAAAGGCCCGAGGACGCCCCCAGCGCCCTCGGGCCTTTCTTTGCAAACAAGGTTCCTGCACGCCAGACCCGTCGGCTCTGGCTGCGGCGAGATGACCGAGGATTCCGCATCCTCGCCCTGCACCATGGTGAAGAGTTCTTAACCATCGCCGTGTAGAGTCGCCCCCATGATTTTCACATCTCTTCAGCGCGGCTTCGCCGCGAGCATCATCTCAGCCGCTTTCGTTGTCGGTGCTGGGGCTGAGGTCATGGCTCAGCCTTCCCGGGCAACGCAAAGCAAGCCAACCACACCCGCGAAGACAACGCCCGCCAAGACCGTGCCTGCGAAGACCGTGCCGGCGAAGACCGCGCCTGCGACGGCGACGCCGACCAAGCAACCGGCCAAGGCCACGCCTGCGCAGAAGCCGGCCAGCGCCTCGGCGGCTCCGGCAGCAGGTCCCGGCGGCGCCTCCCAGGTCGCCACCTTCGGCGATTGGGGCGTCTACATCGCATCGACGGGCCGGGCGAAGATTTGCTACGCCCTGACGCARCCGAAAGAGCGGCTGCCGAAGAACCTGAACCGCGATCCGGCCTACATGTTCGTGTCCCTGCGGCCCGCGGAGAACGTCAAGAACGAGGTCGCGTTCGTGCTCGGTTTCGCAGCCAAGGAAAACGGCAAGGCGGACGCCGCCATCGGAAGCGCCTCCTACGCGCTGCTGACCCAAGCCGCCAATGCCTGGCTCAAGAATCCGGCCGAAGAAAGCCAGGCGATTTCCTCGATGGCTCGCGGCCAGAGCGTCCTGGTGAAGGCGCAATCGGCGCGGGGCAACCAGCTCACCGACCGCTATTCGCTCTCCGGTTTCGGCCCGGCCCTCGAACGGGCGCGCAAGGAATGCTCCGGGGGGTAGAGAGGCGCAGGCGACGCATCGTCGCGCGCCGACCCCGGCCCGAGGGAAAGCGGGGCCGTTCCCGTTGTTCCTATACGAGGGCTCACTTTTCCGACGCAATCATGCTATAGGCGCGGCGTTTCCCATTTCGAACCAAGGCTCGGTCTCCCATGGCGACGGCGCTCGACATCGCCAAGCACAACCCCAACGCGGCTCCCGTCGCCGTGAGCGAAGCCGCGCGTGAGGCCGGCCGTGAAGCGATCGCGATCGAGAAGAAGGCGGAACTCACCGTCGTCGCCTCGGGCCAAAGTTCGCTCGTCGGGCTGACCCGCGAGGAGTTGACGGACAAGCTTGCGGCCATCGGCGTACCCGAGCGCGAGCAGAAGATGCGCGTCGCCCAGATCTGGCACTGGATCTATTTCCGCGGCGCCAAGCAGTTCGCCGAGATGACCAACGTGGGCAAGGGCCTGCGGGCGGCGCTCGCCGAAGCCTATACCCTGGCGCGTCCGGAAGTCGTCTCCGAGCAGGTGTCGAAGGACGGCACCCGCAAATGGCTCATCCGCATGGCCTCCACCGGCCCGCTCGACAAGGGCGCCGAGATCGAGTGCGTCTACATCCCCGAAGTCGACCGGGGCACGCTCTGCGTCTCGAGCCAGGTCGGCTGCACGCTGACCTGTTCATTCTGCCATACGGGCACGCAACGTCTGGTCCGCAATCTCACGTCGGCGGAGATCGTGGCGCAATTGATCGTCGCGCGCGACCGCATCGGCGACTGGCCCGACGCGACGCCTCCCGAAGGGGCCTTCGTCCCCAATGATGGCGGACGCTTCGTCTCCAACATCGTGTTCATGGGCATGGGCGAGCCCCTCTACAATCCCGACAATGTCGTCGCCGCCATCAGCGTCCTGTCGGACAACGAGGGCCTCGGTCTCTCCCGTCGCCGCATCACCGTATCGACCTCCGGCGTCGTGCCGCAGATGGAGCGACTGGGCGCGCAAGCGAACACGATGCTGGCGATCTCGCTGCACGCGGTGCGCGATGAATTGCGCGACGAGCTCGTTCCCATCAACCGCAAGTACGACATCAAGCAGTTGCTCGATGCGTGCCGCGCCTATCCCGGCTTGTCGAATGCTCGCCGCATCACCTTCGAATACGTGATGCTGAAAGGCGTGAACGATTCCGATGCCGACGCCCGCGAATTGGTGCGGCTGTTGAAGGGCATTCCGGCGAAGATCAACCTGATCCCGTTCAATCCCTGGCCCGGTTCCAAATACGAATGCTCGGATTGGGATCGCATCGAACGGTTCTCGGACATCGTCTACCGCGCAGGCTATGCATCGCCCGTCCGCACCCCACGGGGCCGCGATATTCTCGCCGCCTGCGGGCAGCTCAAGAGCGAGACGGAGAAACTGCGCGCCCGGGCGAGATTGATGATGGAACAGGGAATCGGCGCGGAAGGCGTCTACGCGCTCGGCGACAGCGAATAGAGATCATCCCAGCCAAAGGCTGATCATGCGAGCGACCAACTGGTTTTCAGACGACGGACGCGCGATCCGCGCGGCACGAGCCGGAGCGTCCGTCTTTATCTCGGAATGGGTATGAGGGCGCTCTTTCGGAGTAGCCGCCATCTTTAAGGCGATGCCTCACGTTAACGCTTGCGGTCCTGACATAGGAGGATCCAATGCGTCCTTGGCAGAAAACTCTCATCGCCGCGGCTTCGTTCTGCATCCTCGCAGGCCCCGTTGCATTCGCCGATTCTCCCGGCGACCGGGGACCGAGCCCTGGTCAGGGATGGGCCCATGGCTGGGATAAGGGCGGAGGCGGGGGCGGTGGCTCCAGCGCGGGCGCTCCGGGTCCGATTGCCGGCGCCGGCTTGCCTTTCCTTCTGATTGCGGGCGGCTACGTCATGTTCAGGCGCTATCGCCGCAACAGGCGCTCTCGGATGGAATGAGTGCGAAGTCGCGACCCGTCATGCACCAGCGCATGGGCTGAGGTGTCCGCGGATTTTCGTTCCGTCGCGATCTGRGCGCGATCTGGGCGCGATCTGGGCGCGATTTGCGGCGGAATCGATCGGGCGTATCCCCTCTGGCAAAGCGGATCGTTCCGCGTCACCATAGGCGCGCATGTTCCGTTATCTCCTCCTCATCCCCTTCGCGTTGCTCATCGCCATCGGCGCGAGCGGCTTCTTCCTACTCGTCGCCTGTCTCGTCGATCCGACCATGGCGTCGCTTACCGGCAACACGGTCTTCGTAAGTTTCTGGTCCTTGATCGACGACGTCTTTTCTTCCGAGGACCCTGGACCGATCATCGCTCACGCCTTTGAGGTCGTGGGACGGATCGTGTTCACGTTGTTGGTCTTCCCGCCCCTTCTGGTCGCCATCGTGAGCGAAGTGACGAAGGCGCGCAGTCTTTTGTGGCATGCGGGCGCGACCGCACTCCTCACCGCCGCCGTTCCGTGGATCCTCCGCGGGACGCCGCGGGGAGCGACGCCCGCCGAGTTGCACGTGAGCGTCATCCTCGGCCTGACCGGCGCGGTGGCAGGGTTCATCTATTGGCTCATCGCCGGTCGCGATGCGGGCGGCGTCAGCGCGCCGTCGCCAAAATCTTGAGCGCGAAGGCCGAGAACAATCCCGCGAAGGAATAGTCGATCGCGCGCATCACCGTCGGACGCCGGCGCAGCAAGTTGATCACCTTGTCGGCGCCGAGGATCATGACGGCGGCCATCGGGCCGGTAAGCGCGATGAAGTAGAGCCCGAGGAAGACCAACTTCTCCGACGCGTGCGGATCGCCCGCCTGAACGAATTGCGGCAGGAAGGTCACGAAAAACAGCACGACTTTGGGATTCGTCAGGTTGATGCCGACGCCGACCATATAGGTCTTCCAGAACGACACCTCGCCCTTTGCCTCGGGTTTCAGATTGAGCGCCGAGCCGTTCTTGACCGCGTCGAAGGCGAGCCAAAGAAGATAGAGCGCACCGACGACCTTCAGGACGGTAAAGGCGGTGACCGAGGCCGCGAGCAATGCGGACACCCCGAGCGCGGCGAGCAAGGTATGAAAGGCGCAGCCCGTCATCGCTCCGAGCATCGAGGCGAGACCGGCCTTTCGCCCACCGGCCATCGTCTTGGCGAGAAACAGACTCATGTCCGGCCCCGGCGTGATGAACAACACGAACGAGGCGAGCGAGTAGGTCAGAAGGGTGCTCAGGTCGGGCAAAAAAGTCATGAATCAATCTCGATGGGCTCCCGTACACGGTATTCCGTCCGGGCGCGCGCATCATAACCCCGAAAAAGCGCTTGGCGAAACCGCGACCTTGCCCCATTTCTTTGGGGGTTCGCGGGGCGCGGTCGGGCGAACGGTTTCCTCCGTTTCCGGGCCATTCGCGCCTCAAATCTTAAGCTTTTGCATGATTTGATCGCCGGACCTTTTTCCACGGTGACGCCTCATGCAACGGCGATGCCGACCGAATCGAGGATTTTAAGCATGTTCCGGATTGTCCCTGTTCGGCTGCGCGTCGCGCTCATCGGTCTTGGTCTCGCACTCGGCCTTTCCGCCTGCGGAATCAACAATGTGCCGACCCTCGAGGAACAGGCGAAGTCGGCCTGGAGCGAGGTCCAGAACCAGTACCAGCGCCGCGCGGACCTGGTGCCCAACCTCGTCGAAACGGTGAAGGGCTTCGCCCAGCAGGAGCGCGAGGTCCTGACGCAGGTGACGGAGGCCCGCGCCAAGGCCGGACAGATCAAAGTCGACGCCTCGACCATCACCGACCCCGAAAAATTCCGGCAATTCCAAGAGGCGCAGGCGCAGTTGTCGGGCGCGCTGGGTCGATTGCTCGCCACCGTCGAGCGCTATCCGGAATTGAAGTCGAACGCCAACTTCCTTGCCCTGCAATCCCAGCTCGAGGGCACGGAGAACCGGATCGCCGTGGCGCGCCGGGACTACATCGAGGCCGTCCGCGCCTTCAACACCGAAATCCGGACCATCCCGGGCCGCTGGATCGCCGCCATCATGTATCCGGACGCCAAGCCGATGGAGACTTTCTCCGCCACCGCCGGCGCCGATCGGCCACCGCCGGTGAAGTTCTGATCGTGCGAACGGGGCGACGCGCCCCCTCTCCGTCGTGGAGAGGGCCCTTCGTGATTGCGATTGCAGCGCTCCTTCTGGTGGCCGTTCTCAACCCTATCGCCACCCTGGCGCAGGCCTTTCCACCGCTGACAGGCCGCGTGGTCGATGCGGCCAATCTGCTCAAGCCCGAGCAGCGCGCCGCCATCGATGCCAAATTGAAGGCGCATGAGGACAAGACGAGCGACCAGCTCGTCGTGGCGACAATTCCCTCTCTCGGCGGCATCGAGGTGGAGGATTACGCGAACCGGCTGTTCCGCGCCTGGAAGCTCGGTGAGAAAGCCAAGAACAACGGCGCGCTTCTTCTCGTTGCGCCCAACGAGCGCAAGGTGCGCATCGAGGTCGGCTACGGGCTCGAGGGCGCGCTGACCGACGCCTTGTCCAAGGTCATCATCACCACCGCCATCGCACCACAATTCAAGCAAGGCGATTTCGCCGGCGGCATTGAAGGCGGGGTCGATGCGATCCTGTCGATTCTCACCGGCGACGCCGAGGAATGGCAACGCCGGGCGCAGGTGCGCGAAGATGAGAGCACGTCGGAAGACACGCTGATCAGTCTCGTCATCTTTCTGATCGTCGTGTTCTTCATTTTACGCAGTCTCTTTGCACAGGTCAGCGCTGCACGCGGCGGCAGCCAACGGGGACGACGACGCGGCGGACCGTGGATCATTCCGACAGGAGGATGGTCCGGCGGAGGCGGGGGCTGGTCCGGTGGCGGCGGGGGTGGCGGATTTTCGGGTGGCGGCGGTTCGTCGGGCGGCGGCGGCGCGTCCGGAAGTTGGTAGCCGGTCGTTGGTTACGCGGAGTTGACAGAGCTGAGATGATCACCGCTGAAGAACAAGAGAGGCTCGCCCATCTCATCCACGAGATCGAGGGCGACACGGCCGGCGAAATCGTCGTCGTCGTTGCCGAGCAAGCGGCGGGCTACCGCTCGGTGCCGTTGCTGTGGGCACTGCTCGCCGCGCTGGTGACGCCCTGGCCGCTGATCTGGCTGACCTCGCTCGGCGTCTCGCGCATCTTTCTGATTCAGATCGCTGTCGCGTTGGTTCTCACGATCGTGCTGTCGCTCACGGCGCGCCGCCTCTCTCTCGTGCCGCGGGCGGTCAAGCACGCCCGGGCGCACGAGGCGGCGGAACGCGAATTCCGGAGCCGCGGGCTCGTTCACACGCGCGAGCGGACAGGCGTCCTCATCTATGTGGCCGCCGCCGAGCATTATGCGGAGATCCTCGCCGATATCGGCATCAGCGATCGGGTCGGCCAGGACATCTGGGACACTATCATCGCCGATCTCGTCGCCGCGATCGCGGACGGTCGAGCGGCGCAGGGCCTCGATCAGGCAGTCCGCCGCGCCGGAGCCATCCTCGCGGAACATGCTCCGCCGCGCGCCGACGAAACCAACGAACTGGCGAACCGGGTGATCGTGATCTAGCGCAGGCGCGAAGCCTGCTATTCGGCGCTCTTGGCCGCGCCGAGGATCGTGCTCGGATGGTCCTCTTCTGTGGTCTGGAGCAGGACCACATAGGCATCACCGCCCTTGCGGGCGCGATCGGCCGGAAACTCGAACTTCGCTTTCTCGCCGTTCCACGCACCGAGGTGATGAATGTCGCGCACCACGTTGGCATACGTGATCGTACGACCGCGATTCTCACCGCGCCCGATCTGCACGTTGTGCGATCGCTGAATCGGCAGGAGCCAGACATCCGCGGAGCGCGGCATGTCTCCCGCGGCCGCCTCGTCGACGTTCACCGTGACGACGCCGTTCGTCTCTTTGGTGGTGATGTTGACCGGCAGATTGCCGAGATTGCCCGTGGTCATCTTGATCGAGCGTTCGATCTGCGCACGATCTGATCCGACACAGGATTTGACCCCGTTGACGATGATCTGGGGCGTGTAGACCTGGCGATCGCTGCGGGCCTGGGCATAGGCTTTCTGCCGCACCGTGAAGGCCGGCTGCGCGAGGGTGTCCTTCCAGCCGAGGTAGTCCCAGTAATCGACCGGGAACGACAGGGCGATCATGTCGGGGCGGCGCGACAGATCGGCCAGCACCGCATCCGCCGGCGGGCAGGACGAGCAACCCTGGCTCGTGAACAATTCGACGACCGCGCGCGGCGGCTCCGCCCATGCGGGCCACGCGAGCGCAGCGAAACCCAGAGCGGCGATTAATTTCAGTCTTGAGGCCATCCGTTTATGGTGCACGAAACCGCGCCGGAGAAAACTCACTTTACCTTGAGCGCCAGAGCCGTGATCCGCAGAAGTAGCAGAATTCGCCCCCGCGCTCAGGCGCTCGGTCCGGGTTTGGGTGCCTGCACGCGCCAGCGGCGGTGCATCCAGAGCCACTGCTCGGGGTATTCCCGCACCCATCCCTCGACGACCGCGGTCATGGCCTGCATGGCGCCCTGAACGTCGATCAATCCGTCGGCGTCGCGCGGCAGATCGAGCGGTGGCGTGAGCTGGAGCCGGAAGCGGTGGTTCGGCAAGCGAATGACGCGAACGCCATGGACCGGACAATCGAACCGGCGGGCGAATTTGCCGAGGATCGGGTTCACCAGGGCCGGCCGGCCCATGAAATCGACGATGACGCCACGGGTGAAATGCTGATCGATGAGCATGCCGAGATGGCTGCCGCGTTCCAGTGCGCCCTGCATGGCGAACGCGGCCCCTTGGCGAGCCGCCTCCAGGCCGCCCATGGTGCCGCTGCGGATCTCGTGCAGGACGCGGGCGACGGCCGGGTCGTTCGGCGCCCGGAACACCGCGGTCGCATCGAGATCGAACCGCGCCGCGCAGATCGCCGGCAACTCCCAATTGCCGAGATGGGCGGAGAAGATGATGCCGGGCTTGCCGTCCTCGCGGAGGCTGACGAAATGCTCGATTCCGTCGACTTCCACACGACCCTGGACTTCGCTCTCGGGGTCGAAATCGAAGAGGGCGCCGAGGTGGGGATATTCGCCCCCGGTGCGACCGAGATTGCCCCAGGCTTTCAGCGCCAGCGCGCGGGCATCCTTTTCCGGCAGATCGGGATAGACGGTACGGATGTTCGCGAGCGCCGTGCGGTGCGCGGGCAGCAGGGGCCCGAAGGTCCGCGCGATCGCAGCGCCCAGCCCGCCGGAGCGTTCCGGCCCGATCAGGCGCGCGAAGCCGAACACCCCGCGCACGAGGCCGACCATGACGGTCTCGGCGAGACGGGACAACAGGCTGCGGGAGCGCTTGGAATGGTGCGGCACGCTTTGCGCTCTTAGAACGTCACGACGATCTTGCCGAAGGCCTTGCGGCTTTCGAGCCGCTCCAAGCCCTTCTGGAAGTCGTCGAGCGCAAAGACCGAATCGATCACCGGCGACATGCCGCCGGCCATCTTCTCGAGCGATTCGCCGATATTGCGGATGTTGCAGCCGAAGGATCCGAAGATCCGGTATTGCTGCTGGAAGAGCTGCATCAGGTTCATGGTGGTCGAGACGCCCGATGTCGAGCCGCAGGTGACGAGGCGTCCGCCGCGTTTCAAGCAAAGGAGCGAACCGTTCCAGGTGTCCGCACCCACATGCTCGAACACCACGTCGACGCCCTTGCGCTTGGTGAGCCGACGGACTTCGCCCTCGAACCGCTCGGTACGGTAATTGACCACGTAATCGGCGCCGAGCGCTTTGGCTTTCTCGCCCTTCTCGTCGTCGCCGACGGTGGTGTAGATCGTGCAGCCGATGGCCTTCGCCATCTTGATGGCGGCCGTGCCGATACCCGATCCGCCGGCATGGACGAGGATCGATTCACCCGGCTCGAGTTTGGCGTTGTCGAACAGCATGTGCTGGACGGTGCCGAAACCGATCGGCGCGCAGGCGGCGTCCTCGAAGGAGACGTTCTCGGGCACCGGGATGACGAGCCGTTCCGGACGGTTGATCAACTCGCGGGCGAAGCCGTCGACATGGAAGCCCATGATGCCCGCGACGTTCTCGCAAAGATTGTCGCGGCCCTCGCGGCACGCCTTGCAATGACCGCAGGTCTCGGCGCCGTACATGGTGACCTTGTCGCCGGGCTTGAACCGGGTGACGCCCTCGCCGACCGCCGCGATCTCGCCCGAGGCCTCGACCCCGACCGCCTGCGGCATCTTCCGCTTGGCGAAGGCCATGCCGCGAAAGCCCCAGACGTCGAGGTAGTTCAGCGCCAGCGCCTTGACCCGCACCTGCACCTCGCCCGCGCCGGGCGCCGGGGGGGCATCCATGTCGGTCAGCCGTAGGTCGCGGTCACCGAAGAGCTGAAGGGTACGCATGCGGTCATCCTATGCGGCGTCATGCCCGGCGTCGCGCCGGGCGCCCACTCTCGATCCGCTCGGACCAAAACGTGGATGGCCGTAGAGAATGCGGCCATGACGAGAGAAACGTGAACGGGCGGCTTAACGGGCGGGGCTGCGAATGACAAGCGGGACGGTCCCGAAGGCACAGTACAGCACCGTCCCATCGCGGAGGGCCTTTCCTTCGCCTCATTAAGATATACATTCATTTTGTATATCCTGGAGAAAGTTGATGCAGGTTTCCAAATGGGGAAACAGCCTCGCCGTGAGGCTGCCCAAAAAGATCGTTGAAGCGCTCGAACTCAAGCCCGGCGACGAGATCGATATCGTGCTTGCGGGCGATCGGCGCTTCGAAGTCACGCGGGACATGGCGCGCGACGACGCGCTCCGGCGTCTTCGTGACCTTCGCCAGCCCCTGCCGAGAGGTTTCCGCTTCGACCGGGAACGCGCGAATGAGCGCTGAACGGTTTCTCGACACCAACATCCTGATCTACGCGTTCGCCAAGGACGATCCGCGAGCGGAGCGTGCGACGGCGATTCTGGCTGCAGGGGGACAGATCAGCGTTCAAGTCCTGAACGAGTTCACGAACGTGATGCGCCGCAAGCTTTCCCGTGATTGGGCCGAGATTCGGGAAGCGCTGGAGATCGTCAAGGTTCTCGTCGCCCCGCCCCTTGTCTTGAGCGTCCAAACGCACGAAACCGCAATGGCGCTGGCGAGCCGTCATCATTTCGCATTCTACGATGCGTTGATCGTCGCATCAGCGCTTGAGGCAAATTGCAAAACGCTGTTGAGCGAGGATTTGCAACACGGGCTCGACATTCGCGGATTGACGATCGAGAATCCGTTCGCCTCATAAGGTCGGTGAACGCACGCGTCGAAACGTTACCGATGGACGCCCATCATGGCGGTCAGACCACCATCGATCGGCAGGACCGTGCCCGTCATGTAGGCCGCCGGTTCGCTCATGAGGAAGGCGGCGAGGCCGGCGATGTCCTCGGGTTTGGCGAAACGGCCGGCCGGAATCTGTTTTTCCATGGTGTCGCGATAGGCCGCATAGGGCGCCATCATGTCGGTGTCGATGAAGCCCGGGGCGATCACGTTGACGGTGACGCCGCGCTTGGCCGTCTCGATGGCGAGCGTGCGGCAATAGGAGATGAGCGCGCCTTTCGAGGCGGCATAGGCCGCGTTGCCCGGGTTGCCCTGGAGCGCGGCCACCGAACCGATGGCGACGATGCGGCCGGCCTTCGCGCGGATCATGCCGCGCATGAGCGCCTTCGCGATACGGGTCAGCGACCAAAAATTCACYTGCATGGCGATCTCGGCCTTGTCCTGCTGCATCATCGCGGCGAGCGCATCGTAGGACTGGCCGGCATTGTGGACGAAGCCGAAGAAAGGCTCACCCTCGATGGTCTCGCAGAAGCTCTCGAGCGCGACCTTGTCGGCGAGATCGAGCGCATGCGCGACGATCTTGCGCCCTGCATGAGCCGCCATCAGTTCGTCGGCGAGCGCCTTCGCCGCATCGCCGGACGTACGATAGGTGAAGTCCACATCATGACCTGCCGCGACGAGCGCACGCACGATTGCCGCTCCGACGCCCTTGCCGCCACCCGTGACGAGAATGCGGGTCATGCCATCGGCTCCGCCGCCAGGACGAGGCAGGTGTTCTGACCGCCGAAACCGAACGAATTCGACAGCACGAAGCCGACCTTCGCATCGCGGGCGACGTTCGGCACCACGTCGAGCGGGATCGCGGGATCCGGCATCGTGTAATTGATCGTCGGCGGAATGCGCCCGTTGGCGATGGTCAGAAGCGACATCACCGCCTCGACCGCGCCAGCGGCCGTCAACGTGTGGCCGATCATGGACTTGTTGGACGAGATCGGCAGGCTGGCCATGCGCTCGCCGAACACCGCCGTGCAGCTCATGGCCTCCATCTTGTCGTTCTCCGGCGTCGATGTGCCGTGCGCATTGATGTAATCGATCGCGTCGGCAGCGACGCCTGCATCTGCAAGCGCTTCGCGGATCGCGGCGATGCCGGGCGCGCCGTCCGGGCTCGAACGGGTGCGATGGAAACCGTCGCCCTTCTCGCCGCAGCCGAGCACATAGCCGAGAATGGTGGCGCCACGCGCCTTGGCGGCGTCCGCGTTCTCCAGAACCAGCGCCGCGCCGCCTTCACCCATGACGAATCCGTCGCGATTCTTGGAGAAGGGCTTCGATGCGGCCTCCGGATTCTCGTTTTGCGTCGAGAGCGCGGAGAGGAGCGAGAAGCGGATCAGGGATTCGGGATTGACCGAACCGTCCGTGCCGATGCACAGCGCCGCGTCCGTCTCGCCGCGTCGGATCGCCTCGACGCCGAGCTGGATCGCCGTCGCCCCGGATGAGCACGCCGTCGAGAGCGAAATCGGCGAGCCTTTGGTGCCGAAACGATCGGCGACCCGATCGGCGACCGTGCCGAAGATGAAGAGATCGTGCCAGGCCTTGAACCGACCCGTGGAGGCCGCCTGCAAGAGGTCGGCATAGGTCACGTCGCCGTTCTGGCCGGACGCCTCCGCGAGCGCCTGGCGCTGCGGCCATTCCATCTCGACCGGCGGCACGGCAATGAACAAGGCACCCGGGAAACGCGCCCGGTCATGACCGGATTGTCCCACCGCTTCTTCGGCGGCAAGCATCGCCAGGCGCTCGGACAGCATGGGCGCGCAGAACGGATCGACGGCGACCGTATCGATGGTCCCTGCCATGGTCGTGCGCAGGTTCTCGGTCGGAAAGCGGCTGATGCGGCGGATGCCCGAACGGCCTGCCGTGAGCGCCGCCCAGGTGTCGTCTTTGCCTTGGCCGATCGATGAGACGACGCCCATCCCGGTGACGGCGACGAGAGGACGGCCTTGTTTGTCGCGGAGCGCCATGCCGTTCCTCCTCAAGCTGCTCTGGTCAGGCGAAGAGCGCCTTCGCCGCGCCAATGCCCGACGGATGTGACGACAGCGTCGCCCGCTTCGCCCTTCGCGATCAGGGCGGCGGCGAGCGCTACGCCGAAAGGCGCCTGGGCCTCGACCGTGTGGCCGATGATATCGGCCGTTGCGTGGACCTTCGCGTTGGGAGCGAGTTGGCGCAGGACGTCGCGTTCCTCGTCGGTGATGCCCTTTACACCGGTGGCGCCCGAGAACACCACGTCGGGTTTGGCGTCGAGCGCCGTGACGGCGGCGGACAGCGATTTCGTCACGCTACCCGGTTCGCGGCGGGCCCGGTCGGAAACGACCGGCGACAAGGCAGCGAGCGGCGCGACGCCGCGCTTATCCGCATGGTCGCGCGATTCAAGCACGAGAAAGCAGCCGCCACTGCCGAGGATCATGCCGCCGCCGTCGGTCGGACGATCCCAAACCGAGGCGAACGGCTTCTTCCAAAGGAAGCCGCCCATCTCGTAGATCAAAAGCGCGTCCGGGCGCTCCGCATTGTAGGATCCGCCGACGAGAAAGATGTCGTTCTGACCGGACGCGATCCGCGCTTGCGCGATCCGCAAAGCGTCGACGCCGCTCGATTCCTCACCCATGAACGTACGCGACGCACCGGTCACACCGTGGACGATGGAAATGTTGCCCGCGAGCAGGTTCGACAATTGCGCCAGAAACAGGGTCGGGCGCAGATCGCTCATCAAGCGCTCGTTGAGATAGACGCCGGGCTTCTCGGCTTGACGCAGACCGGTCAGGATTTGACCGTCGACCGCGTAATCCCGCTCACCGCCGCCTGCGGCGACAACGAGGTGCATGGCGGCCTTCAACGCGGCATCGTCTTTCGCCCGCGCCGCGTCGAGGGCAAGTCCAGAGGCGTAGCAACCGAGCTTCTGCCACGGCTCCATCTGACGCTGGTCGGACTTCTTGGGAATCTGCGCGTCCCAGCTCGCGACGGCGGCGGGATGCACGGGATAGGGCGCGAAACTGTCCTGATCGATGGGCGGTGCCCCGGCAGCGGACAAAGCCGCCAGATGCGCCTCGATGCCCTCTCCCGCTGCGGAGATCAGGCCGATACCCGTCACGACGACTTCACGCATGTCTCTCACGCCTCTGCCAATAGGCCGATGCGGCGCGCCTGGGCGCGCATTTGGCCGTCGAGATCCTGCGGGAACGGCATGATGCGGAAACGGAGCTCCGCGTCGCAGATCGCCTTGCCGTCGACGGCGATTTTCGCCTTCGTCACCGCGTAGCCCGAACCTTCGTGCTCGAGTGTCGCGCTGATCGAAAGAACCGTTCCGGGCCCGACGAAGGTCCGAAAACGCGCCTTGTCCACGGCCATCAGGAACGGCATGTGGGTGAAGTCCATGAGGCCGAGCACCAGATAACCCGACGCCTGCGCCATGGTCTCTGTCAGAAGCACGCCCGGGACGAGCGGATGCCCTGGAAAATGGCCCTCGAAGACGGGACTTTCCATCGGCACCGTCGATTGCGCCTCGATCCGCTTCGCGTCCCGGTCCAACTTCAGGACGCGGTCGATCATCTCGAAATATTCGAGGCGCATGGGGGTCTTACGCGCTCTTCGCGGCGATCAGGGCGTCGATGCGGGCGACGAGATTCTTCAGAACGAAGTACTCCTCCGCCGGAGCCTTGCCCTCGTTGACGTCCTGCGTCCACTGCTCGAGCGGGAGCTTGATGCCGAAAGCCTTGTCGATCGCGAACGCGATGTCGAGGAAGGCCAGCGAATCGATCCCGAGATCGTCGATCGCATGGCTTTCCGGCGTGATCTGGTCGCGCGGGATGTCGGCGGTCTCGGAAATGATGCCGGCGACAGTCTCGAAGGTGGACGACATGTTCGTCGCTCTCCTGGATTTCTTGGTCTTCGACGAGGCGTCAGGGTCCGTCTCAGACGGTGACGAGGCCGCTTGTCGTCAGAAAGGGTTTTGTCGAAACGCACCCCTTACACGACAGGCTGCGAGGCGGCAACCGATCCCGGCGAAGTTCCTCTTCTCCGCTCTGTGCGTCCTCTGTGCGTCGGCTCCAAACGAGCTTGGCAGAAATTTTTTCGAAAACAGAAAATAATAATGTTGCATCTCGGAACGTAATGTCATAACAACAGCACGTGCCGCTGAGGAATATTAGAAAAACGCGGTACTTCCGGTGGGGGATGTCATGGGTGACAGCTACGTTAAGGGGCAGCTCTGGCAAGACGACGGAGCCTAGGACCGAGTCCTTCGGCACCTCGGCGGCACAACTTCTAGTACCTTTTGGTTACCAGAGATATTGTTTTTGACTGACGATAACCTTTCATAGCGACGCATATTCTAGTTGTTCATCGCAATCCGTTGGGATTGCACTTTCATTGACGCGGTTCAGCTCTGCTGGACCGCGTTTTTTCTTGTCCGAACCGGCCTGCGTCGATCCGGGGAACGCGTCGTCGATTTGCCCTCGCGGCCTGCCCCTGCTAAGGGCCTCGCCTTCGTCGCTGAACCCGAAAGCCCTGTGATCAACCGGTTTATCAAACCCGAAACACGCTATGCCCGGCGCATGGCCCGCATCGCCCGCTGGGACAAGCCCATCGAGACGACGGCGGCACGCCTGCGGGCCTGGGCCAACATGCTGCTCGTCGATCACGGCGTCTTCCGGCTGATCTATCTCAACAAGCACCAGGTTTCGCCGAAGCTGTGGCGGATTGCCCAACCCGCTCCCTATCAGATCGCCCGGCTCAAGGCGGCGGGCGTGCGCACGATCGTCAACCTGCGCGGCGGCCGTGAGCATGGCTCGTGGCAATTGCAGAAGGACATCTGCGACCGGCTCGGTATCGCGCTGACCGAGTTCGTGGTGCGCTCGCGCGGCGCGCCGGACCGCGAGACGCTTCTGAACGCACCGGCGTTCTTCGACACCCTCGCCTATCCCGCCGTTCTGCATTGCAAATCCGGCGCGGATCGTGCGGGTTTCGTCGCCGCGCTCTATCTCATCGTGCACGAAGGCAAGCCGGTCGACGAGGCGTTGCGGCAATTGTCCCTGCGCTACGGCCATTTCCGGTTTTCCAAGACGGGTATTCTCGACGCGTTCTTCGAACGCTATCGCCGCGAGGGCGAAGCCAAGGGGATCTCGTTCCTGACCTGGGTCGAGACGGTCTACGATCCGCAGGCGCTCGAGCGCGATTTCAAACCGGGCTTCTGGTCGAACGTTCTCGTCGATCGGCTCATGCGGCGGGAGTAGCGGGTTCGAGATCGTGCGACAGCTGCAGGCGATGCAGCCGCGCGTAGATCCCCGTTTCCGCCATCAGATCGTTGTGCGATCCGATTTCCGCGATGCGTCCGTCTTCCATCACCACGATCTGATCCGCGTCGCGGATCGTCGAAAGACGGTGAGCGATGACGAGCGTCGTGCGGCCGCGCATCAGATCCTTGATCGCCGCCTGGACCAATCGCTCCGATTCCGAATCGAGCGCGCTCGTCGCCTCGTCGAGGAGCAGGATCGGCGCATTCTTCAGAAACGCGCGAGCGAGCGAAATGCGTTGGCGTTCACCGCCCGACAGGCGTCCGCCACCTGTGCCGACGACGGTGTCGTAGCCGTCCGGTAGCTTCATGATGAAATCGTGCGCCGCCGCGGCTTTGGCGGCGGCGACGATCTCGTCTTGTGTCGCGCCGGCGCGGCCAAAGCCGATGTTCGTCTTCACCGTATCGTCGAACAACAGCACATCCTGCGTCACGACGGCGATCGATGCGCGCAACGACGCGATCGTGACGTCGCGGACGTTCTGGCGATCGATCGTCACCGCGCCGCCGGTCGCGTCGTAAAGGCGCGGCACGAGCGAGAGCATCGTCGATTTGCCCGATCCGGAACGCCCGACGAGCGCCGTCGTCTGCCCGGCGGGTACGACGAGATCGACGCCCTTGAGCGCCAATTCATCGTCGCGATAGCGGAAGGAGACGTCACTGAAGCGGATCTCGCCGCCGGACACCGAAAGCGGCTCGGCGTCCGCTCGATCGGCGATTTGCGGCTTCTCGTCCATGATGTCGAACGTACGCTGCAAGGCCGACGCGGCTTCCTGCACGATGGCGTTGAGATTGCCCAACGCCCGGATCGGCTGCGCCGCCATGATCAGCGCAGCGACGAAGCCCGTGAAATCGCCGATGGTGGTTTCGTTCGAAAGGATGCGCCATCCGATCAGAATGAGGACCGCCGCGACCGCGAAACCGCCGCCGGCTTCCAGCAACGGATCGAGCTTTCCTCGCGCGTTCGCCGCTTTCATCTTGAGTTTGCGGATCTCATCGAAGGTGCGTGCCGCCTTGGCTTTCAGATAGCCTTCGAGCGAATATGTCTTGGCGACGCGGGTGCCCGCGAGGCTCTCCGCGATATGGCTCGCCATCTGCCCGGTCTGCTCCTGGGTCGAGACCGCGACACGGCGCAGCTTGCGGCCGATCTTGCCGATGGGATGCGCGATGAAGGGCACCGTGACGGCGGCGACGATCGTCAGCACCGGATCGATCCACAGCATGGCGGCGACGAGCGCGATGATCGTCGTCACCTCGCGCAGGAAAACCGTCGAGAGGCGTGTCAGTGCTTCCTTGATGAACAGGAAATCCGTCGTGAAGCGCTGGGTCAGCGCGGCCGGGCTTTCGCGGGAGATCTGGGCGAGATCCGCATCGATCAGATGGCCGTAGAGGGCCGTCTGCATATCCGCCTCGATCTTCGTCACGACTTTGTTGGTCAGGATCGTCAAGGCGAGGAGGGAAAAGCCCTTCACCGAGGTGACGACGATGACGAAGATCGGCGCGAGGTGGATCGCGGTGGCATCCTTGGCGGTAAAGGCGTCGAAGGCCTTGGTGATCAGAACCGGATACAGGCCGGTCGCGCCGGCGACCAGCGCCACGAGAACGAGAACGAGGGCGAGCGTCTTGGCATGCGGACGCATCCAATCGCGCCACAGGCGCCGGATCAGCGGAAGGGTATCGCCCCGCAAAAGGGATTTCTTGCCGGCCATTATTCCTGAACTCTCAACCCGATATCCGTGGCGTTAGCATGTCAGAGCGCCTCGCCGCAAACCGCGCTGTCCAGGGCATCGCCCCATTCGGCCCGGCGAGCGGCTTTGAAGGCGGCGCCCGCGCGCTTGGTGATGAGGCGCTCGCTGACCGTGCCGTCGTCGAGGCACAGCTTCAGCCTGACTTGACCGCTCGCGAGCCGCGGTGGCGCGACGACGCGACCCGCCGGGCCGATCTCCGGATGGCGCGACGCGGCCACGTAGATGAACTTCTCATCCTCCCACGGCACCTCCGCACCCTTCGCTTGGCGGTGCAGACGGGAGCGGGCTACCCGCCTGGAAAAGTGGCACCAATCCGGCCGCGCCAAAGGGCAGGGCCCGGCATGCGGACAGGGAGCGACGAGATGGGCGCCGAGAGCGATGAGGCGGTCCCGTGCGACCAGAATTCGCTCCCATCCGGCGGGCGTTCCGGGCTCCACGATGAGCAGCATGTCCGCGGTCGCTTCCCAGAGGCGCTCGACCAGCGGATCGCGTGCGGCCGGCTCCAACTCGTCGAGGACATAGGCGAGGGTCACGAGATCCCGGCGGGGCAGATCCCCGAGGGAGCCGGCGGCATTCCCGGAACGCCACTCGACATCCACCGGCAAAGGCGCAGCCAGCGGCTCCCCGACGGCTCGGATGGCCGCGCTGCCCTCGATCAGGAGCGCGCGGGCAAGACCGGGCCAGCATTGGGACGCCGCCCACAGCGCCGATCCCGGTCCAGCGCCGACATCCAAAAGGGATGTGGGCGCGAAATTGGGCCGGACCTCGGCGATGGCGTTCATCGCGGCGCTGATGGCAGCGAAGGTCGCCGGCAAGCGGGTGGCGAGATAGGCTCGCGCGGCGAGATCGTCGGAGAGATGGAAACGGCCGTCGCGCGTCTCGCTGCGGTAACGTTGCGACAGAAGCGCGGCGGCCCTGCCGAGATCGGACAGGGCGATCCCCGTCAGCGCGTCGTCCACACCTTGGCGCAGGGAGGCGGGCAATTCCATTCCGGCTGTCCTCGAATTGATGCCGTGGTGTAGCACGCCATGCGCGGCCGGGAAGAGTTTGCTTGCGCTCCGCCGTCGTAAGCTCGCGTGTCTCCTGCCCCACGGTATCGAGATCGGCGATCCCGATGCGAATCGCTTCACGAGGTGTTGCCGATTCCAGCCCTAGTGTCCGCCCAGATCTCGTGATCTGATGGCGTGGATCCGGGATGAGGGAGGGACACGATGAGCTGGATTCCGACGGAAGATCCGATTCTGGGTGACCCACAATCCTGCAACGCTTTGGAATTGGTCGTCGTGCCGCGCGTGCGCGATCTCGGCGACGGATTCTCCGTGCGACGCGCGCTGCCGCACGGCAAGCGACAGATGGTTGGGCCGTTTATCTTCTTCGATCATTTCGGCCCCGTGCAGTTCATCGCAGGGCACGGCATGGATGTGCGGCCRCATCCGCATATCGGGCTTGCCACCGTGACGTATCTTTTCGACGGGCGCATCACGCACCGCGACAGCAACGGCAACGTGCAGGACATCGCGCCCGGCGCCATGAATCTCATGACGGCCGGACGCGGCATCGCCCATTCCGAACGCTCACCCGAGATGGAGCGCGACGGCCGGCACAGCATGCTTGGTCTGCAGAGCTGGATCGCGCTTCCTGTCGCGCATGAGGAGATCGCCCCGTCCTTCCAGCATTACGGTGCCGAGACGTTGCCGGTGATCGACGACACCGGCCTTCACGCCCGCATCATCGCCGGATCTGCCTTCGGCAAGACAGCGCCGGTTTCGATGGTGTCCGACTGGTTCTACGTCGAGGTGTCCCTCGATGCGGGCATGTCCGCGCCTCTCGACGCCGATCACGAGGAGCGGGCGATCTATGTCGCCGAGGGCGAAGTCGAGATCGCCGGCGATCGGTTCGAAGCGCCGCGCCTCCTGATCTTCCGGCCCGGCGATCGGATCACCGTGCGGGCGACAAAGCCGACCCGGATGATGTTCCTCGGCGGCGCGGCGCTGGAGGGACCACGCTACATCTGGTGGAATTTCGTGTCGTCGAGCAAAGAGCGCATCGAGCAAGCGAAAGAGGATTGGAAGAGCGGGCGGTTTGCGCATGTTCCGGACGAGACCGAGTTCATTCCGCTTCCCGAGAGCTGAGGTCCGACGCGCCGCACCATTCTGGTCTCGCGCACTGAAGCGCGGCCTTTTTCGAAGGAGTTTTTGATGGCGTCAACCGTGCATCTCGCGTGCCCGCAAGGCATGGCGCAGGAGATTCGGGCCCGGGCACACCTTTTGCATTCCGACGAGCCGCTCTCCCGCGGCGGCACGGATACCGGCCCGGCGCCTTACGAGTTGCTGCTTGCATCGCTCGCGGCCTGCACGTCGTTGACGCTGCGCATGTATGCCGATCGCAAAGGATGGGAGCTTGGCCGGATCACCGTCGAGGCGCGTTTCCGGCGTGACGACGACGGGACGGAAACCATCGACCGCGACGTCACGTTCGACAGGCCTCTCGACGCCGCTCAACAGTCCCGCCTCGCCGATATCTGCGAGAAGACGCCGGTGACCAGAACGTTGAGGCGTGGGCTTGCAATTTCAACGTCGTTGCGGCTGGTCGTCTAGCCGCGACAAGGCCATGCTTGCTGGGATCGACCGAATATCTGCAAGTAGTCGAATATCTGCAAGTAATTGAGGCATTTGCATCGTTGTTCTTTTCAGAACCAGGGATGCAATCGCGAGCGTCTCTCCCCATTTACGGAGAGGCAGCGATCGGCGCTGCATCCCATTCCAAATAGTGGAGATCGGTCAGGCGTGGCCTCAACCAAGGTTTATTCGATGTTTCCGAATCATGACGGAGAAGCTGTCCCGACTCTGGAAGCTCATCGGATGAGGTCTCTCCAGGCCAAGTGGGATCGATTGACGGTATCGGATCTCGCCCAAGTCCGCACCAAGATGCAACTCGCATCGCGCATCGAGGAACGCTACGGCCTTCCCTACGAC
>NZ_JBFUKD010000011.1:0-23876 GCF_056401005.1 Microvirga sp. P4_G7
TTCTTATTGTCCTCGGCATAGTCGTCTTCCTCCTGGGGACGCGTGAGCACCGCAACGTGTCCTTTCCGCTTGCTGAATTGCGGCCCGCTCTCTTCGTCACTTTGTCGATTTTGCTGTTCGCGTTGACGATCGAGCGAGCGGGTTTCCTGATCGGTACCTTCGTCGTCGCAGCGGTTGCGACGCTGGCGAGTCCGGGTATTTCATTGAAACGTATCCTGATTCAATCGACGCTGATTGCGCTCGGTTGCGGCGTCCTGTTTCTTGGTCTGCTGCAGGTGAACCTGCCGCTATTGCCGCGCTGAGGAGACCGGCATGCAGTTTCTCAATGGTCTCATTGTCGCCCTTGAACCGAGCAATCTGCTGGCGTGCTTTGTCGGCGCGCTGGTCGGTACTCTGGTCGGCGTCCTGCCCGGTCTCGGCCCGGTAGCCACCATCGCAATGCTCCTGCCCGTGACGTATCACCTGAGCCCGATCGCGGCGATCGTCATGTTGTCGGGCATATATTATGGTGCACAGTACGGCGGGTCCACGACGGCGATCTTGGTAAACATCCCGGGCGAGACTTCCACTGTCGTCACCTGCCTCGATGGTTACCGGATGGCCCAGCAAGGTCGTGCCGGTGTTGCGCTTTCAATCGCCGCAATCGGGTCCTTCGTCGCGGGTTTGTTTGCGACCGCCGTCATCGCCCTCGTCTCGCAACCACTGTCGGAACTCGCACAATCGTTCGGACCGGCCGAGTACTTTTCGCTGATGACATTGGGGCTGGTGGGCGCCATCATTCTTGCCCACGGATCAGTGATCAAGGCAATCGCGATGATCATCGTGGGCCTATTGCTCGGTCTGGTTGGAACGGACGTCAATTCTGGTCTTCAGCGAATGACTTTTGGCATTCCTGAACTCGCCGACGGAATCAGTTTCGCGGCTGTGGCCATGGGCGTGTTCGGCATAGGAGAAACGTTTATCACGTTGGCCCAGAAAACGGCAGGAAGCGGCGCTATCGCGCGGATCGAGCGCCTGTGGCCCGACCGAGCCGACCTCAAAGCTTCAGCAGCACCGATCATCCGTGGTTCGATACTGGGATCGATCCTTGGTGTCCTCCCGGGCGGCGGTGCGATTCTGAGTTCGTTTGCGGCCTATGCCCTAGAAAAGCGCCTATCCCGTACGCCAGAACGCTTCGGCCGCGGTGCGATCGAAGGCGTTGCTGCCCCCGAGGCGGCCAACAATGCGGGYGCGCAGACGTCGTTCATCCCCATGCTGACTCTCGGCATTCCGTCGAACCCTGTGATGGCGCTCATCGCCGGAGGCCTAATCCTTCACGGAATCACGCCGGGTCCGCAAATCCTGACTGAGCAACCTCTTCTGTTCTGGACCGTGATCGCAAGCATGATTGTGGGCAATCTTTTCCTGGTCGTGATCAACATCCCGTTCGTCGGTCTTTGGGCAAAGCTGTTCAAGCTTCCCTACGACGTTCTGTTTCCATGTATTGTGGTGATCTGCTGCGTCGGAACGTACAGCATCAACAGTATGTCTCTGGATGTGCTCATTCTCGGATTCTTCGGACTTGCGGGTTACATCTTCGTCAAGCTCGGATTCGAGGTCGGTCCGATGCTGCTGGGTCTCGTACTCGGGCCCATGCTCGAAGAAAACTTCCGTAGGGCAATGTTGCTTGCGCGCGGCGATCCGATCAACATTGTAACCCGGCCTATCTCTGCAGTGCTGCTTTTCAGCGCCGTGCTGCTATTGGCAATCATTCTGCTTCCCGCACTCAAGCGGAAGAGAGAAACAGTGTTTCAAGAAGGGTAGTATCGATTTATGGGACGTAGGGCACATAACCGGGGAGTGGATACGGAAACGGATCTCACAGAGGCGCAGCCGGAATTCGTCGCCGGTTTTGCGCGGGGACTAAAAGTCATTCGCGCCTTCGGGGAAAACTCTCACATGATGACCCTGTCCCAAGTTGCAGAGCGATCCGAACTCACCGCAGCGGGCGCTCGGCGTCTTCTCCTGACGCTGGTCACGCTTGGTTATGCAGGTGTCAGGGGTCGCTTCTACTATCTCACGCCGAAGATCCTGTCACTCGGCTACTCCTACCTCACATCGATACCACTTTATCACTTTGCCCAACCAATTCTCGAGCAACTTGTGGCAAAGACGGGAGAGACATGCGCC
Source organism: Microvirga sp. P4_G7 (assembly GCF_056401005.1). Lineage (NCBI taxonomy): Bacteria > Pseudomonadati > Pseudomonadota > Alphaproteobacteria > Hyphomicrobiales > Methylobacteriaceae > Microvirga > Microvirga sp. P4_G7. The sequence goes on from NZ_JBFUKD010000011.1 coordinate 2,170, forward strand.
GTTGGTGTACTCGACGATCTCGACGTCATCTATCTCCTGCGCATCCCAGTTCGACAAATCGTGTCGGGTGATTTTGGAATCGGAACGCGCCGACCCTCGCACGCCACGTCGATGGGTCGCATCCTGCTCGGCGATCTGAATGAGCGGGAGCTCAGCGGCTTTCTGGAGCGGGCCAACCTGGAGCAGTTTACGAAGGCGACCGTCACCGATGCTGGAGAATTGCGCCAACGGATAAGCCACGATCGTCAACAGGGTTATTCCTGGGTAAGTGGCGAGATGGCTGATCACGTCAGCGGACTTTCCGTCCCGATCATCGACGAAGAGGACAAGATTACCGCCGCGCTCAACATCAGCTTCAACCGGCCGAAGATCTCCCGCGCAGAAATCCTGCGAGAATATCTGCCACCTCTCCAAGAGGCGGCCGCCCAAATCCGCCGTTCGCATTTGTTGCGTGAACGCAGCATGGCCGATCGACCCACAACACTCGCGGAGGCTCGCGCGAAACGATGAGAACTGACTTTCCGACACTTTACATCGAGAAGCGGGGCGGTGCGGCCTGGATCACGCTGAACCGTCCCAAGCGGCTGAACGCGCTCGACTTCGCCAGCAAATGGGATCTGCAGGCGGCACTCGCACTTGCCGTGAACGACGACGCGATCAAGGTGATCGCCTTTCGAGGAGAAGGCCGGGCGTTTTGCGCAGGAATCGATCTGACAGATTTGTCCGCCGGACTGATTGACGAGCGCAATTTCCGTCTTTGGGAAGAATGCCTGCGCACAATTGAAACCTGCGACAAGATCGTCATTGCGTGTATGCATGGCCACGCGCTCGGAAGCGGCGTCCAGTTGGCGCTCGCGTGCGATCTCCGCCTCGCGACTGCCGATGCCAAGATCGGCGTGCCGGCAGGTAAGGAAGGCCTCGTTCCCGGACTGTCGGTAATGCGCCTGGCCCGCTTCGTTGGTCTCGGTCGAGCCAAGGAGATCGTCATGTGGGGCGAGTTCATGGACGGCAACGAAGCGCGGCGCATCGGTCTCGTGAACAAGGTGGTCGATGAGCATAACAAGGATGAAGAGTTCGAGGCCGTCGTCGCACGGACGGTGGCCATAGCGACGGAGGGCGTTCGTCTTACCAAGCGCGCCATGAACGAAATCACCTACGGCGATTTCGGTGACGCTTACGAGATCTATATACAATGTCAGCGCCTGGGTCTTTCGTCCAACGACTTTGCGGCCGCGATGGCAGCATGGCGTGCGCGTGGCGAGTCGGGCAAGGACGGACAAAGCAAGACCGAGGCGGTGACCTAGCATGACGCGCGACCGGTCATCTTGGCACGCTGCGCTCCATGCTCCGCAATCCATTGCGGTAATCGGCGCATCCTCGAATCCGCAGAAGATTGGCGGCCGCACACTCGCAAATATCCGCCGTGGCGGTTTTTTGGGAGCCGTCTATCCGATTAATCCGGCAGGCGGCACGATAGGCGGATGGACGGCTTATTTGACTTTGTCGGACCTTCCGCAGGTTCCGGACATGGCGATCATCGCGGTGCCAGGCGCAGAAGCGGTGGAGGTCGCAGTCGCTGATTGCGCCGCTCATGCAGTCAAAACATGCATCGTCTTCTCGGCCGGGTTTGCCGAGACGAACGACGAAGGACGCGCTCGGCAAGCGCGCATGACGGCACATGCACGGGCGAGCGGGTTGCGTGTACTCGGCCCGAATTCTCAAGGCTGCCTGGTTGCCCAATCCGGTCTGATCGCAAGTTTCGCAACGACTTTTCAAGAATACGCGATAGCGGACGGACCCGTTGCGGTGATCAGTCAGAGCGGAGCGATAAGTGCGGTTCTCTATGGCCAGCTACGTCAACGCGGCATCGGCGTACGCTACGTTCATGCGACTGGCAACGAAGCTGACATCAGTGTGGCCGATCTCGTCGAGGTGGTTGCGGGCGATCCGGACATCGCCGTGATTGCGCTCTATCTGGAAAACATAACTGACGCGCTCCGTCTCGAAGCGGCTGCGCAACGCGCACGCGATGCGGGGCAATTGGTCTTCGCCGTGAAGGCTGGCGCCAGTGCGTCAGGCCAGAAAGCAGCGCAGTCACACACGGGTGCGCTCGCCTCCGATGACGCCGTGGTGAATGCTTTTCTCGAGCGGATAGGTGTCTGCCGGGTAGATACCCTGCGCGCGCTCGTTGACGTCGTGCCTCTCGCCCTCCAACGTCGCTCTCATCCGATCACCGGAATCGTGGCCATCAGCAATTCGGGGGCGGCCTGCGTGCTCGCAGCCGATCTCTGCGAGCGGCTCGAGATACCACTCGCTCGGATCTCTGACTTGACGAAAAAGGCGTTGGAAGCAATCGTGCCGGCGAATGGCAATGTCGAAAACCCCATCGATCTCACGCCCGCACTTTTGACTAATCCGGATCTACTCGGAAAGACGCTGACGATGATCGCCGAAGACGGTGATGTCGATGCCGTCCTGCTCAATCTGCCGGGGTCGGCACAAGGCTACGACTTTCCTCGCTACGCGGATGATCTCGCCGCATATCAGGCAAGAAGCAACGCGGCAGTGGCTGTCGTTGCGCCCTCCGAGAGCGCACGCCTCGCCATGGCCCGGACCGGCGCGGCCGTGTTCGAGCACGACAGCGACGCGCTCCATGCACTGGCCACCCTCAAGCGCGCCCATGTTGCTTCCCGTGCGGTGGAGCGCGCAGAAACACTTTCACCGCCACTCCTTCCCGCAGAAGGCATGCTGAGCGAATTCGAAAGTCTTGCTATCCTTCGACAAGCTGGCATTCCAGTCATCCGGCATGAGCTATGTGCAACCGTCGACGAAGCTATCGCCGCGCGGAGCGCATTCGCCGGTCCTGTCGTCGTTAAAGGTTGTTCGCGGCGATTTCCTCACAAATCCGAGTATGGACTTATCGTTCTCGATCGACGGACGGATGCGGAGGTAGCCGAAGCGTTCGCGGAGGTCACCCAATTGATGCGCAGCCACGGCGAAGTGAACCCACATGTCATCCTTGCGCCTTTCGCGAAAGTACGAGGTGAAGCTTTTATCGGTGGTCGTTGGGATCCCGAATTTGGAGCCGTGATTGTCATTGGAGAAGGCGGCAAGTACGCGGAGGCGCGACATGACGTCGTGACGCTGTCCTGGCCCTTCGATGAAGCGACGGCCTTGAGAGCTGTTGAGTCCCTTCGTGTCTCAACGATTTGGAACGGTGTACGCGGCGAGCCTGCACTCGATCTTGCGCCGCTCGCTGCAGCCGCCGTCCGGATGGGCGCGCTTGTTCACACTGCCGGTGGCTCCATCGCCAGTATTGACGCCAACCCATTCTGCCTTGGCGCACCAGGCGAGGCGTCTCTCGTCCTCGATTCGCTCATTGAAGCGACAATCTTTGAGAGTACGGCGCGGATCATTGAGCCAACTGCGCAGCCAAAGCACATCTGACAAGCAGCCGTGGAAGTTCCTGTCGGCGTTCGCGGTCAGAAAGATACTTCCTACACACAAATCCAACTTGACGATTTTACCTTACCGCTACTACGATATTCTTTATACAAAATAGTTTTCGTATTGCGAAATGGGAAAACTATCTAGATCGCTTTGGCGAAGAGATGATCTGTTCTGGACTGAATGTCGATCGGCTCCTTACGTATCTAAAGGAACCGCCATGCACGATTTCTGCCACCTGACAAATCCGAAGCGATGCAGTTTGCAGAAAGAGAAGCTGTCTGGACTCCACCAAACCAGACGGCCCGAGGGAACGGCGCGCTCCGCGCCAAACACTGAGGATGACTCGTGATGCACCGCCTTTTTGACAGACGAACCTTTCTCAAGTTGAGCGCCGGCACTACCGCTTTCGCCGCCATGGGACTGCGGGATGCGTGGGCTCAAGGCTTACCAACCCATCCGATCACAATCGTCGTGCCGTTCGATCCCGGCGGCTCCAATGACATTGTGGCTCGCGTCGTCGCCCAGCACATGGCCGAGACATTGAAAATTACCGTCGTCGTCGACAATCGCCCCGGCGCGAGCGGCACCATCGGTGCGCAGTATGTCGCCCGTTCCGAACCGGACGGCTCTACGCTTCTAATGGCTCCGGTCGGCGTCTTGGCGATCAATCCCTGGCTGTTCACGAAGCTAACCTACGATCCGGCAAAGGACTTCGCGCCGTTGACCGTCGCTGCGTCGGTTCCCAACGCGCTTCTCGTCCACCCGTCCGTTCCCGCCGCCAATGTTCAGGAATTGATTGCCTATGCCAAGAAGAACCCGGGCACACTGAACTTCGCGTCTATGGGCAACGGCACGACGGGACATCTGTGCGGGGAAATGTTCAAGAAGGCCGCTGGTATCGACATCGTGCATATTCCTTACAAGGGGAGCGCGCCGGCCTTAAAGGACCTTCTGGCTGGACAGGTGCAGATGATGTTCGACAACCTCCCAACGGCCCTGCCACATATACGGGGCAACAAGCTGCGCGGATATGCAGTGACGAGTCCCGCACGGCATCCTTTGGCACCCGAAATTCCGACGTTGAAGGAAAGCGGCCTCGATGTGGAAGCGCTCGCGTGGTTCAGCTTCGTCGCGCCTTCGAAGACGCCGGAGCCCGTACGCACTAAGCTCGTCGATTCCATGCGAGCTGCCCTTGCCGATCCAAATGTGCAGGCGCAATTTGCCAAGCTTGGGTTAACGGTGGTCGGCAATACCCCGGCCGAGTTCGCGACCTTCGTAAGTAGCGAGAGCCGCAAATGGAAACAGGTCGTGGCGGATGCAGGAGCGAAAGTCGACGACTGAGTGAGTGGCAATGGTTTGTACCGAAACCGGCGAGTGTCCGGTTTCGGCGCAAGGCCCCGGCATCAGTCCGCCAGTCGAATGCCGTATCGGCTGATCAATCGCAGCGGATATCTGCCGTGCGGCCGCGGCGATAATGAAGGCGGGACTTTTCGCGATTGCCACAGGTGGCCATGTCGCACCAACGGCGCTTTCCATTTTTTGTGACGTCGAGGAAGAGCCAACCGCAGTTCAATCCCGGGCAACACTTGATTCGATCGAATCTCGCTTGCGTCAGGACCTCCGCCGCAGATTGAATGATCGGCCACAGGACAGAGGTCAGATCAGCGCCGCTTTGAGACCAACCGAAAGCAAAGCAATCCGGAGACGGCGTCAGCTCGAGATGCGGGTACGATCGTCCGATCCAGCGATTGAGCGCGATGACGTCCTTTTCCGGCGCCGGTGCCTGCTCGGTGATGGCCATGAACACGCGGTAGAGCGTCTCCCGCAAACCGACGGCGTCCTGAAGGACGATCTGCGACTCGGCTATCCGCTCGGACGAAATCGCGCGAAGCGCATCGCAGCGCGCTTGTGCAAAAACTCCAGCATGCTCTGCCCAATCCATCAGGTCGTCGAACGTCTGGAGGTGGTCGAGTTCATGCGACGATCCGCGGCCACTTTTGGTGTTCGTGAAATCGAGGCAAAGCCTCTCGCCCTTGAGGGCGAGAGGGATGGGAGAAGGTCGCTCTAAGGATCCAACATTCACGAAATGGCTCCGCGGTGATGCCATCGTCATTCCATTGACCGCAATATAGCTCTCAACMCTTTATCTGACAGCTCGGCATGGAAATAGATACCTATCTCTCCGTTACCCACCTGTTCGACGACATCTCATACAAATCCACGAACTCCGGAAGCTCCAGGAGAAAATCCTCGTCTTCTGGGAGAGCGCGGACACGGCGAACATCTGCGCTCCAGGCGTTCATGGATTCCACGGAGGGCCAATAGGACATCACCATGAATTCGGAGACGTCCTCTTTGTCGTTGCGAAACATCTGCACGCCGAGGTTGTTGGGCTTGCTGGCGATAAGATGAGTACTCGCTTGCAGGATCTCCGCATAGGCATCGGCCCGATCGCGCCTGGTACGCCCGCGCCAGATGCGTGCGACGAGCGGTTTCTTATCCTCCCACTTCACGAGGATATCCTCATGCTTCGTGCTGGATGGCTGTCTATCCATGGGCCGCTTCCTCTTCTCGTGGTCCGACGGTTGATAGCCAACAATAACCATCAAAACACTCTTGACTAGTTAGACACGAGGTTCTGTAGTGGAACCCTGGACAGATCATTGGCGCCAGTTCCGGTGGCACGATGGAGGTCTCCGTGACGAGATTTGAGAGAATTTCGCAGCCGCGACCCGAGCAGGTATCGCCTTCACCCGCCGAGTGGCGGGTGCGTCGCGACTTGGCTGCTTGCTATCGGCTGACCCATCGCTTCGGCATGAGCGATCTCGTCTCTTGCCACATCTCGGTCCGCGTTCCCGGTCGACCCCGGTCATTTCTGATCAACCGCTTCGGACTGTTGTTCGATGAGGTCACTGCCTCAAACCTTRTCGAGGTCGATCTGGAAGGGCGTGTGATCGCCCCGCGAGACGCCCCCATCAATCCGGCCGGCCTTGTCGTCCACACGGCCATCTACAACGCCCGTCCGGATGTGGCCTGCGTCCTGCATACTCACAGCTCTGCGGGTGCCGCAGTGTCGGTGCTGGAGGACGGGTTGCTGCCGATCAGCCAATTCGCTCTGCAATTCTATGGTCGTCTCACCTACCACGATTACGAAGGCATCATCCTCGATGATGCGGAGCGGGAACGTCTCGTCAGCAACCTCGGCAGCGCCGACGCGATGATTCTGCGGAATCACGGCCTGCTGACCGTCGGGCGTGGCGTCGGCGAAGCCTTCACGCTGATGCACAATCTGGAGCAAGCATGTGAGGTGCAATTGCGCGCCATGAGTTCGGGCGCGCGCCTGAGATATCTTCCCGACGACGTGTGCCGTCTCACCGCGCGCCAGCACGCCACCTTCGACGGGAGCGACGTCGGCGAGGCCGAATGGGCCGCTTTGATGCGCGATATCGAGCGTACTGCGCCCGAGTGCCTGCGATAGGCATCGCGAATGGGACACGCGGACTTCACCTCAAACGAGATGCGGCTGGCCAACGCCAGCCGCGATGTCGTTGCAACGTTAAACTGGCGAGATCTAGGCCGATTTGCGCGTTTGCGATCTCGCCAATTCCGACAGAACGTCTTCAGCAGCGGCGATCGTTGCGTCGATGTCGGCTTCCGTATGCGCGAGATTGAGGGTCATACGTCGCAAGGCCTGAGGAGCCAGGAGGTAACCTCGGTCCAACATCATGGCCCTGAAGCGCATGTCCAGTTCGGCGTCCTGGATCACAAGTTCCTCGTAGGAATGCGGATCGCGTTCCATGAAGTGAAGCATCCAGATGGACCCGAAGCCCGCGACACGCGCCTGGACACCCGTACGTTCGATGGCCTCCGCGAGGCCGCGTCGCATGCGGTCCCCAAGAGCGAAGAGACGATTGTAGCCATCCGCTTCCTTCAGCAAGGCAATCGTGGCGATGCCGGCTGCAACGGACGGCGGGAACGCATTGTAGGTCCCGCCAAAGAACACGCCTTCGCCTGCGGGCATAGGACCCAGTCGACGCATGATATCTTCCCGGCCGCAGACGCCGGCGAGCGGGAAACCGTTCGCAATCGCCTTTCCGAACGTGGTGAGATCGGGCGTGACTCCGCAGAGCGATTGGTAACCACCGAGAGCATGGCGAAAGCCGGTGATAATCTCGTCGAAGATCAGCACAGTGCCGCTGCGCGTCGTCTCCTCGCGAAGCGTCTTCAGGAATGCGTCATTGGCGGCAAAGCCACCGACATTGTGCATGATCGGCTCGATGATGACCGCCGCGATTTCATGCCCGCGTTCCTGCATGAGAGCCTTGAGGCCAGCGACATCGTTGAAGGTCAGGACCAGAGTCGCATCGGTGGCGAGATCGAGGGTACCCGCACTGAAGGGCGCTTTCTTGCCGAGATCGGCACGCGGCGTCACAAAGTTGACGGCGACGTAATCATGCCAGCCGTGATAGGCGCCCTGAAATTTCAAAATGTAACGGCGACCCGTGGCGGCGCGCGCGAGACGAATCGCGTGGAAGGTCGCCTCCGTGCCGCTGCAGCAGAAATTGACCCGTTCGGCGCTCGGCACGTGAGTGCATACGAGTTCGGCGAGATCACCCTCGAGCGTCGTCATGCCGAGCCCGATCTGATCGATGCCATGCGACAACTCGGCGACGCGCCGCATATGCTCTTCGTGACAATGGCCAAGAATAATGGCGCCGAAGGCCGAGTTGTGATCAGTGAAGGTTCGCCCTTCAGCGTCGGTCACACGAGCGCCTTTGGCCGACACAAACGCAATCGGATCCTTCAGGCGTCGCGCCTGGCTCGAGTAGCCGCCGGGGATATATCGCGCGTTGCGTTCGCCGATCTGCTGGTTCTTCATTGTTCCATCACCTGTTGTACCAAGCGCACCATGCGCCCGCTCCTCCTGCGAGGCGAAGAACCTGAATGGCAGGAACTTGGAACCTTTGCGGTTCACGGAGTTCGAGAATGGATCTGAGACAATTGAGGTACTTCCAGGCCGTCGCCCACGCGGGCAGCCTGTCATCCGCAGCCGAGCGGCTGGGTATGGCGCAGCCGCCCCTTGGCCGGCAGATCCGGGCCCTGGAGGAGGCGCTCGGCGTGACGCTCGTTCTGCGCTCTCAACGAGGCGTGACACTCACGGAGGTCGGTCGCAATTTTCTCCTGCGGACGGACGACCTTCTCCGGCGAATGGACGAAGCCGTCGAAGAAGTTCGCGAAATCTCCAAGGGTGGCAAGGGACAATTGTCCATCGGTCTCATCGACGAAGCGCTCGCCGGGCAGGTCGCACAGACAGTAACGGTGTTTGCATCGGAAAACCGCGATATCGGCGTGATTACCACGACGGACAGCTCGGCTTCTCTCGCCACGCAGGTCAACTCCCAGACACTCGACGTAGCCGTGATCTTCGGACCGCCGCCCGCTCATCTTCTCGACATTACGGTGAGAGCGCTCGACCGCGCACCGCTCGGCGCACTGGTATCAGCTCACCACCCTGCCGTGGAAGCAGGCCACGTTCGTTTGGCGGATCTCGGCGGCGAGACTTTCATCATGGGTCGGTTCAATCCCATGAGCGGGTACTATGTCCAGTTCACCCAACTGATGCGCCGCTTCGGCATCAAGCCGAACGTATTGTCGGGAATCGATCCGACCATGATGATCATGGAATTCGTCGCGGCAGGCCGGGGCATCTCGCTCGTGACGATGGATGCCCATCCGCAACTGCGCCCGGATCTACGCCTGCTTCCTCTCAGCGAGCCGGAGGCCAGTTTCGAACGTTTGCTCGTCTGGCGTCCCGATAATACGAATCGCTCACTCCGCCGCTTTCTGGACAGTTTCGGACCCAAGTTGAAGAGTCGCGCCGCCTAGAATCTTTGCGTCATACGAGAATGCGCACGCCGCTGGGAGGAAGGCGGCGCGCGCAGGAGTGAAGCAATCGCCCGAAAGACTCAGGCGGCGTTTGCAGGTGCTATCCCCTGCAATCGATCAAGCTCCGCTCTCATGAGGCGGTAGCCGCTATCCATCTGACGCTTCGCCGCCTCGGGACTGCTCCAGCCCGAATGCGGTGTGATCACGACGTTGTTGAAAGCCCGGATGTCGTCGCCGGCCGGCAATGGCTCCTTGTGAAACACGTCCAGCCCGGCACCCCGCAGATGTCCATCTTTCAGCATTGCAAAAAGTGTCGCCTCGTCCGTCAGCGCAGCACGGGCCGTGTTGATCAGAACAGAGCCCCGTTTCATCCGGCGAAGGCGTTCGGGACCGAACATTCCGCGCGTACCGTCGTTCAGACCAATGTGTAGGCTGACTGCATCCGAACGCTCCAGGAGMTCGTCGAGTTCTACCAGATCGACAGGAAGCGGTTGGCGAAGGGGCGAACGGTTCCATCCCAGCACCTTCATGCCGAGCGCACTTCCCATACGGGCGACTTCAGCGCCAATTGGGCCGAGGCCGACGACGCCCAACGTCTTGCCGCCGAGTTCCGCCACCGCGCGCGGCTTCCAAACGCCATTGCGAACTTCGCGATCGAGTTCAGCGAGCTGTCGGAACGTCGCGAACAGGAGACCAATTGCGTGTTCAGCGACACTGCGATCTCCATAGCCGGAAATCGTCCTGACAGGGATGTCGCGTTTGGCGCAAGCGTCAAGATCTACATAGCTCGCAGCGCCGGTGCCCAGGAATACGATCGCGCGTAGCGAAGGACAGGCCTCGAGCACTGTCTCATTCACATACGATTCGTTGTTCAGCATGACCGCGTGACCCTGCAGGCGCTCGATCAGGCCTGCTTGATCGGGAATACCGTAATGCACCACCATGCCCGGCACGAGGGCGCGCGCATCCTCGCTGAGGACCGCGTTCAGGGAATCATCGGCGTCTGGAAAAACCGCTGTATACATCGTCGACAGACCTCTCGTTGTTACATGGTCAGCATTTGATGGATTGGGCGCGCGTCTCTTTTGATGAAAGCCGACACCGTCTCGATGATCTGCGCCGTCGTCATCCCCTGTTGTTGCTGCAGGAACGGAACCGAACCGCAGCCCAGGAATGCATCGGGAAGGGCGATCTTGAGCATCGGCCGAACAATTCCGCGCTCATAGAGAGATTCCGCCACAAGAGAACCGAGACCGCCGCGGATGGAATGGTTTTCCAACGTGATGATCCGCGTCGCTCGCTTGGCCAACGACGCGACAGCGCCGTGATCGAAGGGTTTGATCGAGGGGCAGTGAAGCACCGCGGCCGAGATGCCTTTGGCTTCCAACGCGTTCGCCGCGTCAAGGGCGCGCTCCGTCATGAGGCCGGTGGAGATCAGTGCGACCTCGCCGTCCCGCAGCAGCTTCGCGCGACCAGGCTCGAAACGGTACGATTCATCAAATAGAACCGGCACGGTTCCCCGCGGCATGCGCACATAGCAAGAGCCGCGGTTCGATGCGGCATACTGCACGACGCTTTGAAGCTCGACGGCATCCGCCGGATCGACCACCATGAGATCCGGGACTGCTCCCATCACGGCCAGATCTTCGGTCGCCTGGTGCGTGGATCCGTAGCCCGTCGTCAGGCCCGGTAAGGCGCAGAACAACTTGACGTTCTCGTTGGAATGCGCCGCGGCGATCATGATGAAGTCGAGCGCGCGACGAACGGCAAAAGCTCCGAAGGTTGTGCAAAACGGCATAAAGCCGGTCTTGCTCAACCCGACAGCTGCAGTGACCATCGCCTGCTCGGCCATGCCAATATTGAGATAGCGATCGGGGAAGCGATCTCTGAATGGATAGAGATCGGTATACTTGCCGAGATCAGCTGTGAGCGCGAGAACGCGATCGTCCTGTTCGGCTGCCCGAATGAGCGCCTTGGCGAAGGGAGCTTCAATCGATGCACGGTTCTCGACCGCTTCCGATTCGCCCATCGCTTTCGTGAAACCCTTAAGCATCGTAGCACTCCTCGAGTTCTCGTTCCAAAGCGTCCCACTCATGGGGATCTACGCGCACGAAATGAGCCTTCTCGCGCTTCTCGAGTGTGGGAATGCCGCGTCCTGGACGCGTCCTCAAGATGATCGCCTTGGGTTTGCCGGCACGCGACCGCGCTGCGTGGAGTGCGTTGACGATCTGCTCCATGTCATTGCCATCGATCTCCATCGTTTCCCAGCCGAATGAGCGCCACTTGTCGGCGACGGGCTCGATGTTCACGACGAGCGCACCGTCGGCCTGGATGCCGTTGCAATCCACAAGAGCCACCAGATTGTCGAGGCCGAATGTCGATCCGGTGGTCGCCGCCTCCCAAGTGGAACCTTCCTGCAATTCACCATCGGACAGTTCCACGAAAATGCGGGCATCGGAACCGAGCCGACGCAAACCCAAGGCCTGACCAACGCCGATGCCGAGCCCATGGCCGAGCGAACCGCCCGTCATCTCGACGCCTGGGGTACGATCGAGCGTACTCATTTCGAGCAGGCTCTCATCCGCACCATAAGACGGCAGGTCATCACGGCTGAAGATTCCGAGTTCGGCGAACACCGCCCAAAGAGCTATCGAATAATGGCCCGTCGAAAGGAGAAAGCGGTCGCGGCCATCCCATGAAAGATTATCGGGGTCGTAGCGCATTTCATAGAAGTAGAGCGCTGCTAGTGCGTCGGAGATATCCAGCCCCTGGCCTAGATACGCTTGGCCTTTTCCCATGGCTTGTTTCAGCATGTTGCGTCGCAGTTGATGTGYGCGTTCCTTCAGAAAGCGGATGGGGGGAACCGAGTTCGGTTGGTTGAGAATAGCCATGTTTCAATCCCGTTAGTCCAACCACCATAACCTTGTTTGACGAAGCCGCATTGAACCGGCGAAGCACGGGAATCAAACCTACCGGGTTGAGCGCAGATCTGTTTCGACAGATGTCATTCAGAGATTGCTGYGCTCAAGCCTTCTGATGCCGTCTTCCTTGAATCAGAGTCGTCGAAACAATGGTCAGCAGCAATGTCGCCGTCATCAGAACAAAGGCCAACGCAGCACCGAAAGGCCAATTCGATTGCGCTGTTATCTGCTGATAAATCTGCGGCCCCATGAAGTGGAAGCGCGGTCCGCCCAGCAGAACAGGCATCGCATAGGCGTTCATGCAGAGGATGAAAACCAGCACCGTACCCGCAAGAACGCCTGGGAGAGCCAACGGAAAAGTAATTCGCGAGAACGTTGTGAACGGTCCGGCCCCGAGATTGGCGGCGGCGCTTTCGAGATTGGGATCAATTCCCTCGATGACGCTCTGTAGGGTCAGGATCATGAACGGCAGAACGACTGTCACCATTCCGATGACCACAGCGATCGGTGTGTAGATGAGCTCAATTGGCTTGTCGATGAGCCCTGGACTCAACAGCAGCTGATTGAGGAAACCCTGATTGCCCATGACCGCCATCCAACCCGCAGCGCGCACCAGATTTCCAACGAGCAATGGAAATATGGTGAGAACGATGAGCAAACTTTTCCACCGGACCGGCGCCCGCGCGATGAAGTAGGCGACAGGAAATCCCAACACCATCGTAATCGAAGTTGAGATTGCCGCGATTTGAATCGTACGAAAAAGAACGTTTCGGTAGAATGAATCGTTGAAGATCGCGATATAGTTTTCCAGCGTGAAGGCCTCGATCATGATGTCGTAGCGATCGTACTGATTCAGGCTGTAGCGGAACAGCAGCATCAAAGGCAGCGCGAGCACCACGACCACCACGAGCGTCGCGGGAATCGCAAGATAGACGGCGCCGCTCCCGGGGGAGCGACGCGACGCATTGAGATCCATGTCGTGTTTTTCAGAGATCACTGGAGCTTCACTCAAGCGAGGAATTCCCGATCCCACCATTGCCGCAGGTTCTTGTATTCCTTGGCCAGCTGATCGAAATCGAGCTTTACCATCTTCTTGGCTTCGTCCGGCGTGAAACTGATTTTCTGCGCTACGTCGGGAGGCAATTCCGCCGTGGACACAGTCGGTGCATAGCCCATGCTCTTCGCAAAACTGCTTTGGGCCTGTGAATCGAGCATTGCGTTGATGAAGGCCAACGCCGCTTCCTTGTTGGGAGCGTTCTTGGCAATGCCGGCTTCGTAGGTCACTGGAATAATGCCTTCCGTGGGGACTACGTTCGTAACGGGAATGCCGGCCTTGGCCCACAGAACAGCACGCGCGCGCCATAGAGGCGCGATACTGATCTCGCCGGACTGCAAGGCCTGGCCGACGGCTTCATTGGTCGGATAGACGCGGACGCCGAGCTTCTTCCACTCGAGCAACTTTTTCTTGGCCGCTTCGAAATCGTTGGGTGATGCGCCAGCAGCCATTGCCGCAACATTGATGACCCAGTTGAAGCTGCCGTCCACGAGGCCCACTTTGCCGCGATAGCGCTCGTCCCACATTTCGGCAAAGCTCTTGAGCTGCGCGTGCTGAGGGTTCTGGATRATCACCATGCCGCTATAAATCTGCGATATCGAATAGGGACGCCGCAGATTGGGAATGGAATTCTTGAGATTGGGGATGTTTGTGTCGTTCAGCGGCTCGAGAACGTCGGCAAGCGACATTTCATACATGTCGGAATCGCCGAGAATGACGACGTCCATCGTTCCTTTCGGCAATCGACGCTCGGCGATGAGCTTGCTCTTCTTTGGGCCGGTATTCGCAACGTCCCATTGAACGCTGATCCCCTTGGGTTCCAGCAACGGCTTGACGATATTCGCTTCCAACAAGTTCAGGTAATCACCGCCAAAAGTGCCGACGATGCATTGCGTGCCTGCTTGCGCCCTGGCAGCCGGTATTCCCAACGCTGCAGTGCCTGCAACGGAGCCGGCAGCCTGAAGAAAACGCCGCCTCGATAGTGTCGTGGTGTCGCGAAATGATGTCATGGTTGGTCCTCGATTTTTTCCCTATTGGAAGGCCAGTCGGATGCGTCGAGCACCCGCCCCGCTTCAGCCGGCCATGTTAGCCGGATCTCTTCGCCCGCTTGCACGCGGGAGACTTCGCTCGATGCCGTAGGACCGTGAACGATGATCGTTTCGCCTGAATCCAGAGTCGCGAGAACTTCGGTCACGGGTCCTAGAAACGTCACCACTTTGGCGCGCGCCGGTAGAACGTTCGGCAAGCCGCCTCCAATGCCGGCGGGCAGGAAGCCAATCCGATCGGGACGGACAGCAAGGACGCCTTGCGTGGCGGTCGCTTCACCGGCAAATTTCAGGTCGAGACCCGACTTTGTGCGAAAGACGCCGGCACTCACGACCGACCCCGCGAAGAAGTTCGAGCGGCCCATGAAGTCGGCGACAAATGCGCTTGCCGGTGAATCGTAAATCTCTTGCGGCGTACCGACCTGCGCGACGACGCCATGATTCATCACAACGAGACGATCCGCGACGGCCAGCGCCTCCTCCTGATCGTGTGTGACGAAAACGGTCGTCAGACCGAGTTGCTGCTGAAGCTGACGAATCTCGAGTCGCACCGCGTGCCGCAGCTTGGCGTCGAGATTCGACAAGGGCTCGTCGAGGAGCAGCACATCGGGCTTGATCACTAGCGCTCGCGCTAGGGCGACCCGCTGTTGCTGACCACCTGACAATTCACGCGGATAGCGGCTTCCGAGATGGTCGAGTCGTACGAGGCGCAGAGCCTCGATCACGCGCTTCTCGATTTCGACCCGACCGACCTTCCTCATTTTCAGGCCGAACGCGACGTTGTCCGCGACCGTCATGTGCGGGAAGAGGGCATAACCCTGGAACACCATGCCGGTCGAACGTTGAAAGGGCGGATCGTTCGTCACGTCGCGTTGGCCGATCCGGATTCGACCGCTCGAAGGGCGGATGAATCCCGCGATCATCCTGAGGGTCGTGGTCTTGCCACAACCGGATGGTCCCAAAAGAGCCACCAGCTCTCCGGGCCTGATTGTGAGCGAGAGATCACGGACGCTCGTAACCGGTCCATAGGATTTGTGAACGTGTGAAAGAGTGACGTCGGGCACCTAAACCACTTTCGATAGTTTGACGAAACGATCGGCGATGAGGAGACAGGAACCGATCAACACGATTTGGACGACCGAAACAGCCGCGACCGTCGGATCGAACTTCCACTCGAGATATTGCAGCATGGCTATTTGCAGGGTCGTGCGACCGGGGCCTGCTAGAAACAGCGACATTTCGAGGTCGGTGAACGAAACGATGAAGCTGAAGATCGCCGCCGCCACGACACCGGGACGGATCATCGGCAAAGTGACATACCACAGGGTCGCAAGTGGTCGAGCGCCGAGATTCATGGCGGCTTCTTCCACCGTTCGGTCGAATCCGACGAGACTCGCCGAAATCAGCCTGACTGTCCAAGGAATTGTCAGCGCGACGTGCGCGGCGACAAAGCCAGGCAATGTTGCGATCAGCCGCACGCCGGTCAGGAGCTCAAACTGCACAAAAAAGGTATAGACCGCCGTGCCCGCAACGATGCCTGGCACGATGAGCGGCGAGAGGAGAAACGCGTTCAGCGCGGCGCGTCCAGGAAAGTTTCCGCGGGCGAGCGCAAAGCTCGCGGGTATGCCCAAAACCAACCCTGCCACCATCGCCGTCATGCCGACCTTGATCGACGTCAGAAATCCACCCAGGAAGGATGAATTCTCCCAAGCATTGACGAACCAGCGCAGGCTGTAGCCGCGAGGAGGAAAAGTGACGACTGCGTTATCGAAGACGCTGACCCAGAAAACAAACAGAACTGGCGTGAGCATGAAAAAGAAAACCAACCCGACGACGGCGAGATAAACGCCGCGCATCACCTGCGCGGACGAAAAAATGGGCCGAATGAAAGGGCGCTCTGCCAGAATTGCGTTGCTACTGTTAATCTCGAGAGTCATACGATTCCCTTCCAGGCTCAACTCCCCGTCAATTCTGAGCCCAACATGCGAGAGTTGCAACGTAAGTTCAGACCGACGATCAACAATACTCCGCGTCGCCAGCGGTGCATCCAACCAACAAGGCACCGCCGCAGTACCCCTTGGGTTTAGGCCATGGGACATGCGCCCTGTTACGATGCAAATGCAGTTAGTTTCCGTGATGTCCTTGTTGGGAATTCATGGATAAGATTGCTGGCTTGGCCTTCACAACCAGAAGATTGGCCCCGATTCAGTGGCGCCGCTTTCTCAATCCTGCCGCACGAACGGAGCCCTCAATGTCCTCATTTCTTTTCCACGGTGGTCGTTTCCTGAATCCGCGCCTCGACGACGTTCAGGATGGCGTCGAGGTCTTGGTCGTCGACGGTATGATCCGCGAGGTATCTGAGACTCCGATCAAATCTGCGCAGGCGCATCGAGTCGACCTGCGCGGCCGCACCCTCATGCCGGGCCTCATCGATGCCCACGCGCATATCACCGCGGCGGAGGCCGTATATGGATTGATGGCCGATATGCCGCTGACGCTGTTGTCCGCCAAGGCGTCGGTCTCGGCCCGCGCCATGGTGCTTCGCGGCTTCACCACCATCCGAGACGCGGGCGGTGCGGATTGGGGGCTGAAAGCAGCCATCGATCAAGGTCTCTTTCTGGGCCCGCGCCTTTTCATCTCCGGCGCGCCGATCAGCCAGACCGGCGGTCATGGAGATTTTCGCAAGCGCACTCAGCACGACCACTCGTGCAGCTGTTGCAGTGCCTTGTCCTTCGTGCTTCGCGTAGCCGACGGCGTGCCCGAGGTCGCGAAGGCCGTGCGTGACGAGTTGCGCAAGGGCGCCGACCAGATCAAGATCATGATTTCCGGCGGCGTCTCGTCCCTCTTGGACCCATTGGAGAGTCTACAGTTTCGCACCGACGAGATCGAGGCGGCGGTGGATGAAGCGAAGCGTTGGGGCACATATGTCCTTGCCCACGGCTACACCGCGCAGGCCATTGAACGAGCCGTGCGCGTAGGCGTTCGCAGCATCGAGCACGGCAACCTGATCGACGAGCCGACGGCGCGCGTGATGGTCGAGCACGGAGCCTTCGTGGTACCAACCCTCGTCACGTACGATTCTTTGAGAAGAAACGGCGCCGATTATGGCATGTCCCGTGTGAGCTTGGACAAGAACGACCGCGTGCTGGACGCCGGAAAGCGCTCGCTCGAGATCTATCGGTCAGCCGGCGTAAAGATGGGTTTTGGAACCGATCTCATCGGCGTGATGCAGAAAGACCAGTCGCTCGAATTCCTAATCCGCGCCGAAGTCCTGAGCCCCCAGGAAATCATCCGCTCGGCGACTCTCGTGAACGCGGAAATCTTGCGCCGCGAACGGCTGCTCGGCGAAATCGTGCCCGGCTCCCATGCGGATCTTCTGGTGGTCGATGGCGATCCCTACCGCGATCTATCCGTGCTCCAGAATGAAGGCGCTCGCATCCCCGCCATCATGCTGGGCGGTCGTTTCATCAAGAACGAACTTTGATGCTACGCCTCTCGACCGAGGCTAGATGACGTCATCGGATGAAGATCTCTTCGTCTCACCCGCTCCAGAAACCGTTCCGTGATCAGCTGGCGGGTCCTGGCGGCCTCGATGGCGGTCTCCGGAGAGATGGCCCTGAACGTGACGGTCTGACGCGTTCGTAACTGCACGAACGCATCCTGGTCGACAGTCGCGATCGTCGCGACTTTCGGATATCCGGCGGTCGTCTGATGATCGGACAACAGGACGATCGGGTCTCCATGTCCCGGAACCTGGATCGCGCCTCGGACAAGTGGTTCGGAGACCATGTCGAGCGATCCTTCCATCGGCAAAGGAGAACCCTTGAGCCGCACTCCCATGCGATCGTACTCGCTTGTCAGCGTAAAGGGTTGGGCTAGCAATGCCGCGATTGTCTGTTGTGCGAAGAATCGGTCTTGCGGACCGAGGATGACGCGGACATCCGAGCGCGGACGCGCCGCCGCAGGATAGGGAATGGCGCCGCACCTGCCTCGATCGTCTTGTGCATCCTTGACCTCGATCATCTGTCCCACAGCAATCCGCCCGCCACCGAAGCCGGACAATGCGTGAGTCGCCTTGCTACCGAGCCATTCGGTAGCAGCGATGGCGCCGTCGAATGCCAGATAGGTCCAACTGCCCCAGTGRCCGGCTTTGATTGACAGACGAGAGCCCGCCCGGATCGTGGAAACCATCCACGACTCCATCGGTTCACCATCAAACTCGATGCGAAAACCGCCCCCTGCCACTGCAAAGTTGACGCTCCCTTCGATGCACCGAAGGGTGAGGCCACCCAGAGTCGTTTCGATAGCAGCGCCTTGCGCGGGCAAGTTCAAAGCCGCCTGCACGATGGCGAATGAACTTCGGTCCATCGGACCCGATCTCGGTACGCCGTACCGCATGAAGCCGGTTCGGCCGACATCCTGAATCGTGGTGAGAGGCCCCGCTTGCTCGACGATGAACATCGCGGTGCTCATTCGCTGGATCCCGCCTCGCATTCAAGCGCAGCGCGATCGATGCGCATGAAGTGAACGTGATCGCCGATGTCAAAAAGAAACGGATTGTCCGAACTGGGCGAAAGGATTCGAGTCGCCGATCGGCCGATAATCCACCACCCTGTCGGCATGGTGATGGTGGAGACGAGACATTGCGGTCCCGCGATGAGCACGCTTCCCGCCGGAACATTGCGGACCGGCGCAGACTTGCGCGGCAGCTGCAGGGATGATGGCACGCCGCCCATATATGCGTATCCGGGCGCAAACCCGTACATGAAAACGCGGTAGTCGCCGTCCAGGTGAGCGCGAATGACATCCTCTGTCGAAAGACCGAGCCTCTGGGCCACAGCAGACAGGTCCGGCGCGAACGGCTCGTCATAACAAACCCGCACCTCGATACGCCGTTCCGGCACGATTATCGGCGACATGGTGTCGAGAACTTTCTTCGCCTCCGCGGTCGCTTCATTTAGGTCCGTGACCAGAAGATCGTAGCCCACATAGACGGAAGCGTAGGCCGGCACGCTTTCCGTGAACCCACGAAAGGGCGAAGTCCGCAATTGGGCGTCAAAGCACAAGACGCGCTCATGGATCGCCACGTCGATGCGATCGCCAAATTCGACAAGGAACCCTTGGTCGCCCATCGGACGAATACAAACGGGGGAAACAGAATGCGTCTTGTCGATCATGCTTTGAGAAATGGCTGGATCGCAATATTCTCAGCCAGCAGAGCCTTCCGGATATGCGCCGCCATTCCGACCGCGTGAGAACTGTCTCCGTGAATGCAGATGGAATGGGCGGCAAGTCCGATCTCGCCACCATCGACGGTCGGCATCATGCCAGTTTGAAGAAAGCTCACCAACCGCGCCGACGCCGCCTCGGATGACTCGATCATGGCTCCAGGATGGCCGCGTGGCACCAGACGGCCGGCCGCGGTATAGCCGCGGTCCGCGAAAATTTCGGAGAACGTGTCAAGCCCTACGGCCTTCGCGACATGTTCGAGTTCGGTACCGGAGATCGCCAACACGGCGAGGTGCTTGTCGACGGCCGATATGGCACGGACGATGGCCTTCGCCACGTCCTGATCATCGGCTGCGAGGTTGCCTAACGCGCCATGCGGCTTCACATAGGCGATGCGCTTTCCGGCCAGTGCTCCAACCGCCGCCAGAGCTCCGATTTGCGCAGCTGTGAAGCGCTCGATTTCCGCCGTGCTGCAAGGCAATCGCCTGCGCCCGAAACCTTCGCGATCCGGATAACCCGGATGGGCGCCGACGACGACATTTCGTTCTCGGGCGAGACTGAGTGTCTCAAACATGATTTCCGGATCGCCCGCATGTCCGCCGCAGGCGACGTTGGCGCTGGTCACGATGTCGAGCATTGCGGCATCGTCGCCCATGCGCCACGGGCCATAGCCCTCGCCGAGATCGGAATTGAGATCGATCGTTCGCATCTATCGGCCAGGCGGGCTCGAGCGGACTTCCAGAACGACTCCGGCCTGTTCGGCCGTATCGAAATAGGTAAATCCGCTGCGGTCGGGTCGCCGACCGCGCATGATCACGTCGAGCCCCAGACGTCTCCCGAGGTCTTCACCTTCGTCGCAGCGATCGACGCCAAACCCTACGTGAAAAACCCCTTCTCCATGGGTGTCGAGGAAGCGCTTCTGCGGACCGTCGGCCTCGCCGGGCTGGCAAAGCTGGATCTGTGCGTTGGCGATGTCGGCATATTTGTACGTCATCCCCAAGAAAGCCTCGCGGTTCGGCACTTCGAGCTCTGTATATTGATCGAGTGGGGGATAGTCCTGCCAGGGGCCGACTCCGACCGACTCGTAGAAGGATACGGCCTTATGAATATCGCGCACGACGATGCAGATGTGATGAAGCGTGGTGAAAGGACCGGCCTTGAAGGGACTTACCATTGAGCGCTCACTGACGAACCGGGACGGTGTAGTTCAGGATAAGGCGGCCGCCGTCGGGATAAATGGTCTGGCCGGTGATATAGGATGCGTCATCGCTCGCCAAAAAGGCCGCCACCGAGGCAATCTCGCTTGGTTCGCCGCAGCGGCCGATGGGTGTGCGGGCGAGGATACCGTTCTTGGCCTGCTCCGAGGACATGAATGACTTTGAGACCATTTCCGTCAGGATTGTTCCTGGCCCGATACCCACGACCCGGATGTTGTGCGGCGCGAGGGCAACGGATGCAATCGTCGTGACCTGATTGAGTCCACCTTTGGAAATCGCATATGTCGTGACCGCCGGATTGGCCAGGAGCGCGTTGATCGATGACATGTTGATGATGACCCCGCCACCGCCTTGAGCGATCATCTGCTTGGCCGCCTCCTGAACGCCGAAGAAGGCACCCTTGAGATTGACGTCGAGGACTGAGTCAAAGTCTTCCTCGGTAATCGACATGAAGTCCTGGTTCTTCGCCACGCCTGCATTGTTGATCATGACGTCGACCCTGCCGTAGGTCTTCACCGCTTCGCCGACGAGTTTCTCGATGTCGGCGCGTTTCGATACATCGGTCGTAACGTGATGCAGCGAGCCCCTCCCCTTCAACTCGCTGGCGGCCTGTTCGAGCCGATCCGACTGAATGTCGGCGGCGACTACTTTGGCGCCTTCGTCGAGGAAACGCTCCACGCAGGCTTTGCCGATGCCTTGAGCGGCGCCGGTGACGATGACCACCTTACCTTTGAGCTTCATTGAATCATGTTCCTTTGGCGCTCTGCGACACGATACTAGTAGACGACACTTTCGACCAGTGGCTCTTGGCGGCGAATGCGGCCGTATCCGAGCGGTGACAGGTCTAGGGACCGATATGTTCCCGACGTGATCCACTCGGCAACGGCGCGTCCGACGGCAGGCG
>NZ_JBFUKD010000012.1:0-23387 GCF_056401005.1 Microvirga sp. P4_G7
CTCTGAATGAGCGCGATCGGCGCGATGAAGGGATGGATATCGTCGACGAAAGGCAGCATCGCGCGCGCCGGACCATCCGCAGCGCCGGCGACGATCACAGGAACGCTCTGCTGATTCAACCGCGTCACAAGATCGTTCACTCCGTTCAAGGTCTCGTCGCGTTGGCTGACGACGAAAATCGGGAAGTTCTCTCCGGCGAGAGTCCAGGGGCCGTGCATGAGCTCGGCGGCGCTCATCGCCTCTGCATGAATGCCGGACGTCTCCTTCAGCTTGAGGGCGGCTTCCTGCGCGACCGCAAATCCGAGCCCGCGCCCGACGACGAAGAGATTGTCGGACTTGGCGAGGAGCGGCTCTGCAGCGGTCCAGTCCATCGCCGATGCCTGGCGCAGGACGTCGGGGAGCGTGTCGAGCGCGGCCAGAAGCGCTTTGTCTTCGGACCAATGCGCAACGAGTTGGAGGCTTGCGACAAGAGCGGCAATAAAGGATTTCGTCGCCGCGACGCTACGCTCCGGACCGGCGTGCAGAGGAAGCACGATTTCGCAGGTCTCGGCGAGCGGCGAAGATGTGTCGTTGACGAGCGCGACGGTGAGCGCGCCATCCTTGCGTCCCGCGCGAGCGAGGTTGAGAATGTCCGGGCTGCGACCGGATTGAGAAACGGCGAGGAACAGCGCGTCGCGCATCCTGGGACGCGCTTCGTAGATGGACGTCACCGACGGGCCGACGGACGCCGTCACAAGGCCGGAATGGATTTCCAGCAGGTACTTCGCAAAGGTCGCGGCGTTGTCGGAACTCCCACGCGCGCAGGTCACCGCAAACGGAGGCGGTGAAGCGCGCAGGCGTGCACCCAGATCGCGGCAGAGGGCTTCATTGTTCGTGAGAAGACGCGCGACCACCTCCGGTGCTTCCTGAGCCTCGCGCAGCATCGCCGTCGAGGAGGAGAGGGTCTGGTCAGTCGTCATCATTCTGGTTCCGTTCGGGTTGGCTGATGGTCAATTCGGCGACGAAATCGTAGGCGTCGCCACGATAATAGGACGAGGTGAACTCGACGATGTCACCGCCATGGGTAAAAGAGCGCCGCTCGATGTAGAGCGCTGGACTCAAGGCAGGCACCTGAAGCAATGCCGCCTGCTCTTCCGTGAGCAAGACCGCGTGCAGGCGCTGAAGCGCGCGGCTCGGAAGATAGCCCTGGTCGTGCAAGACCGCGTAGAGCGATTGTTTGACAGCCGATGGATCGGGGAGGAAGCGACTCGGCACGACCGCATGTTCGATTGCGAGGGGGACACCGTCCGCGAGTCGCAGGCGATTGACGCGGCTGACATGGTCGCCAGGGGAGAGGCCGAGCGCCATCAATTCGTCTGGCGATGCCGGTCCGATCGATCGACTCAGCAGTACCGCCGTGGAGGAAAGGCCACGCGCCGACATATCGTCGGTGAAACTCGAGAGACGGGAGAGCGGCTGCTCGAGTCGCATCTGGTGAGCGACGAACGTGCCGGAACCCCAGCGCTGCACCAACACGCCCCGCTTCACGAGACCAGTGATCGCCTTGCGCACGGTGACGCGCGAAATGCCGAGTTGTTTGGCGAGATCGCGCTCACCGGGAAGCGCCGCGTCAGGCTTCAGAGTTCCGTTTCGAACCGCTTCTTCGATCGTCTGTTGAAGCTGCAGATAGAGCGGCGTCGGGTTGGTCTCGTCCAACGTGTCGAGGGTAAGCTGGTCTGTGGCTTGATTTTGCATCTTCACATCCGCAGCTCGGCTTGACGCGCCATAAGGATAGCGCCGTCCAAAGCATCCGATAGGGGCAGGACAATGGCGTTTTGCACCGGCGGGGGAAGCCAGGCCCGAAGCGGCTCTGCGAGACCACCGAACAGGCAAAGAGACGGCGCGCCGAGATCAAGAAGCCGGGTGGCAATTCGCGTCACGCCGTCGGCTGCGTGGGCGACAAGCTCCAGGGCGAGCGGATCGCGCTCCGCTGCGTATTTCAACACGATCGGCGCATAACGGGCATAGTCGCTCGGACGCGCCTTGCCGACCCAATCCACCATCACCTGCGGTGTGTTTTCGAATTCGGTGAGAATGGCGGTCGATAGTGCGGTCGGCGCAATAAGACCGTCGTGAGTCCACAAAGCGCGACGGAGCAACTCGCGCCCCATTTCAGCGCCGCTTCCTTCATCCGAGATCTCGAAACCCCATCCGCTCACTTGAATGCGAACGTCGTTCGCGACCCCGTATCCACAGGTGCCGGTTCCCACAATGACGATCGCGCCGTCGCTGCCATTGAAGGCACCGAGCCAGGCTGCGTGCGCGTCGGTATCGATGGCGATCGCGGGAAAGGGATGGGGACGAGAAAGCAGACGCTCGACAGCACTCTTCTGGCCGGCTCCCGCCATGCCGAAGCCGACACAGACACGCTTGAGATCGACCTCAGCCAACCCAGCAGCGGACAGAGCCGAACGGCTGGCGGTAAGGATTGAATTCCAAACGAGATCGGGATCGAGCCGGATATTGGCGGATCCTCCGTTTCCCTCACCCAACAGTCGCCCGTCGGCATCGCGAAGCCGCGCGCGACACGACGTGCCGCCGCCGTCGATGCCAATGAACAGGAACTCAGTCATCTCGCCGGTCACGAATACTCAATTGGAAATTGAAGAAAGACAGGGCGCTCCTACAATGCCACTTAATATCCAGTTCGTGAAGAGGTCTCCTCCGGGAAACATCATGAAACGAGACCTCGTGGGACTGGCGTGAACAAGGCAGGCGGGTGCGCGCAGCCCTTTACGCCACGAGATACCAGTATGAGGTCACTCGCAACTAAATCGGTCCAAAAGAAAAAATTGCCGAGCCTTCGGCGTCTGCGCGGCGGCTAGACGAGGACGGACCGTTGCTTTTCGAGAAAGGCGGGAACGTCGGCGGCGGCCATGGGCGTCGCAAAGAGATTGCCTTGAACGAAGACACATCCCCGATCGCGAAGGAATTGCGCTTGGGCGGGCGTCTCGACGCCCTCGGCGATGACGTCCATATGAAGGCTCTTGCCCAGTTCGAGGACCGCGGTGACGATCGCGGCACTTTCGGCGTTGTGCTCGATATCCTTCACGAAGCTCTGGTCGATCTTGATGTCGTCGACGGGGAATTGCTTGAGATGAATGAGGGAAGCGTATCCTGTCCCGAAATCGTCCAGTGCGATCCGCACACCGTTGTCGTGGAACTCTTTCAGGACGGCGGCGACATGCGCCGAGCCGCGGCCGAGGAAGACGGTTTCGGTGATCTCGACTTCGAGCTGCCTCGGATCGATGTCCGCTTGATGCACGATCTCGAGAAATCGTTTGGCGAGCCCGAGCCAGCTGAATTGTGTGGTCGACAGATTCACCGCGATACGACCGCATTGGACGCCGCTTTCGCGCCAATGTCTCATATCGTCGGTCACCTGCCGGATCATCTGTTCGCCCAGCGCGATCGAGAGCTCGGGCTCTTCGAATGCGGCCGAGAACGACAATGGGGCAAGCAGTCCGAGTTCCGCGTGCTGCCAGCGCGCGAGCGCTTCGAAGCCGATGATTTCGCCGGTGACGATGTTCACCTTCGGCTGATAATAGGGAACGATCCGGCGCTGCTCCAACGCTTCCCGAACCTCGCGGGCCAGGGTCACGCGACGCTCGATCGTACTGCGCATGTCCGGCGAATAGACGACGGCGCAGTTGCGGCCCCGCGATTTTGCCGCGTACAGCGCAAGATCCGCGTCCTTGAGGAGATCCGAGGGCGCGGTGTCGTGATCTGGAAAGACTGCGACGCCGACGCTGGCGCCGCTGATCATCTCCTTGCCGTTGTAGGCGATCGGCCGTCCGAGTTCGTTCATCAGAGTTTCGATGAATGCGCTAGTCCTGTCGGAGGCGTTGAGAATGATGACGAATTCGTCCCCACCCAGCCGGGCGACGGTATCGTCCTTGTCGACGAGGCTGCGAAGACGATCGGCCATTCTCTGGAGAAAATGATCGCCCGCGTCATGACCGAGCGCATCGTTGATGGATTTGAAGTCGTCGAGATCAATGAGAAGGAGCGTGACCTTCTCGCCCATGTGCTTGGCTTCGGCGAGCGCCTGTTCGAGCCGGCTTTGAAACAGGGCGCGATTAGGCAGATCGGTCAGCGAATCGTGGCTCGCTGCGCGCCAAATCCGCTCCTCGGTCGCCTTGCGTTCTGTAATGTCGACGAGACCGGAGATGATGTATTCCTCGCCGGCGATCTCCAACCGCGTTCCTGCAAGCAGAACGTTTCGAACGGAGCCATTGCCCAGGCGAATGAGGGTTTCGAAGTCGTCGAACTTCCCGTGTTCCTGAAGCTTGGYCAGAAATGCCGACCGGTCCTCCGGATTCACGTATATTTCGGTCGTCGACCGGATGCCGAGCGCTTCGCGGGGAACGCCGAAATAGGAAATGCCGGCATCGTTGACGTTGACGATCGAACCGTCTTCTTTCGACACGACGAGCGGCATCGGCACGGTCTTGAAGAGGTTCTCGAACATCGCCCGACTGTCGGCCAGTTCGGATCTGGCGCGACGCTCGGCTTGGAGGGCTGCCCATTCCAGGCGCCGCAGACGATTGGAGCGGGCGACGACGAGAATGAGCGCGAAGTTGAGCATCGCCATCGCGAGTGCGAGCCCAATCAGCATCGTGCCCACGTCTTCCGGTGACATATAGCCGAGGAGCATGAGTACGCTGCACCCGATGCCCGATGCGACAGACCAGCGAAACGATGTGGGCAGCACGAGATAATAGATCGACGGCAGCATGATCACGACGAACAGAGCAAGGTCGCTGTGCGAACTGACGAGAACGCTCACCGCGCCGGCGTTGATCCACTCCCAAGCGATCATCGTCTTTTCGGCGGATCGAAAGTCTTTCGCTCGCTGCGCTGCCAAGTAACAAGCGATTGAAACACCGACGACCATGAGTCGTGCCGAGACAGCCGCGTAAAAATGAGGCTGGCCATAGAAGCGCCAGTCGCTGATCAGGAACAGGACGTTGAGAACGGCGGATAGGATAAAAAGCAGCCGCGTGTGCCGAAGCGTTTCCGACAACCGCTCGGTCTGAAAAGCGGTTTCACGCTCGGAATCGCGAAACTCGCCCCCAAAGAGGGTCAGGGCCTGAGCTGAAGAATCTGACATCGGTTGCGATAAAACTCGCCGCTTCTTAAAAATAGATGGCGCCCGAGGGCAGTCATAACGTTTCGCTAAAGGAGGCTGCGAACAAGTGAAAAACCGCGACTTCGCACGTTCGAAGGCGGTTTTCCCCGCTTTTGGGCCTTTCTAAGACTCAATCAAACGATCGGGCAAACAATCGGGTCAGGAATTCCTGATCCGCCGCTGCCGGACAACCCTCCTATGACAGCCGCGCGGCGTCGAATCCAGCACTCAATATCTCACGCGGCGTCCCTGTCGCGAGAACACGTCCTGCGGCGACCAGGGCCATCTGGTCGGCGGTTTCAGCCACCTCATCCGGGGTGTGGATGGTCATCACAATCGTCACCGGCCGATCGCGGCGCAGCTCGTCGACGAGGAGGATCATGTCCCGCCGCAGGGCCGGATCGAGATTGCTGAAGGGTTCGTCCAAGAGGATCAGAGGTCGGCCGGAGACGAGGGCACGGGCAAGCGCCACACGCTGTCGCTGACCTCCCGACAATTCGCCAGGGCGTCGCTTTTCGAAGCCGTCGAGACCAACCGCAGCGAGGGTTTCGGCTACGAAATCCCATTCCGCGCCCACTAGTTTCAACGAGGGCCTCAGCCCGAGTGCGACGTTTTGGGCGGCGGTGAGGTGAGGAAACAGGTTGTGGTCCTGAAACACCAACGAGACCGGACGTTCCGCGGGAGCGAGCGGTAGCAAATCTCGTCCGTCGAGGGTGAGTTGTCCGCTTTCCGGCCGCTCGAACCCCGCGATCATGTGCAGAAGGGTGGTTTTGCCGCCGCCGGAGGGCCCGACGACAGCGCAAAGAGCGCCCGTTTCCACACGGAGCGAGTAGTCGGCCTCGAAATCGGGCCAGCTCAAGCGGCACTTTTCAATCAGCAGCATGCGACAGGCGTCCGGACAGGTAAGCGAGGCAGAAGGATATCAAGACGATCGACAAACCGAGCGCGGACGCTTCGTCGAGGCGGTAGGCGCCGAGGCGTTCATACAGCAGATAGGGCAGCGTCCGCAGCTCGCCCCCGCCGAACAGGGCGATGACGCCGAAATCGCCGAATGACAAGGCCATGGCGACAGCAAAACCCGCCCCGAGCGGACGCTTGAGCAGTGGCCAATCCATGATCGTCAACTTCGACCAGCCAGTCAGGCCGACGGACGCCGCAAGGCGGCCGTAGCGTTCGCCGGCCAACATCATGTTCGGACCGATGAAGCGATAGATGAAAGGTAAGGCGGCCAACCCGTTGATCAGCGGCAAAAGCAGAAAGCCGGCGGTTGTCGAATCGACGAAGGGGCGCAGGATCAAGAAAAGCCCGGCTGTCAGGGCAAAGGGCGGTACGGCCAGAAGCGTGTTCGGAAGCAGTTCATAAAGGGCCGAAAGCCGCGGAGTCCGGGAGGACAACCGGACATTCCGCGCCGCGCCGCCTAAGGCAAGGGCGAGCAGACAGGCCAAAGTCGCGGCGAGGGCCGCGATCACGATGCTGGTGGCGAGGGCCTCGACAAAATCGCTATCGAGTACCGCTCCAAAATGAGTCAGCCCGGTGAGGACGCTGAAAAGCGGAGGCGCCAGAAAGACGACGCCGAGCATCAGGATTGCGGTGTCCAGAAATCGAAGCCCCCGATGGGAGGCGTCGGGCCGGGCAATGGCCGCGCGCACGGTGTGGCTGACGGACCTCCGAACGCCGACGCCGTTCATTGCTAGGGTGAGCGAGAGGCAGATGCCGACCTGCACCAGCGCAAGCCAAGCCGCCCGCCCGAAATCGAGCTCGACACGCAACGCTTCGTAGATGGCGACCTCGAGCGTCGCCCGCGAGGGCCCGCCTCCGAGCGCCAGAATGATGGCAAAGCTCTTGAAGCAAATCAGAAAGACGAGAATTGCGATGGCAGGCAGTTCGCCGCGAACAACTGGCCAATCGAGATGCCGAAAGATCTGCCTGGGCTCAAAGCCAAGCATCTGCGCAAGACGCCATTGTTCGGCAGGAACGGTTTCCAACGCATCGAAAGTCAGGCGAGCGACGAAGGGCGCATTGAGAAAGACATGCGCGATGAGAATTCCGGGATAACCGAAGATGCTGAAATCAGCGTCGATCCCGAGGCTTCTCAGGATCGCGACGAGCCATCCCCCGCGGCCATATACGGCCAAAACGGCAAACACCACGACGATGGTCGGCATCACCATCGTGGCACCGAGCGCGGAGAGGGCGAGATCGCGTCCCCAAAAGCGGCGGCGCGCCAAAGCGAAGGCGAGCGCGACGCCAAGTGCGAGAGAGAGGATCGTGGAAAGCGCGGCCTGAAGCGTCGAAAAGATCAGAACCTGCGTCAGGTACGGTCCGAGTGAGAAAAGGGTTGCATGCCCCCCACCCGCCATCGCCAGTGYGGTGAAGCTGCCGACGACCAGGGCCGCGATGGCGAACGCCACCAGGGTTCCTGGATGAGGCATCGACCGAACCATCCCGTGCAATCAGCGCGCCGTGGCGTTCAGCCACCCGTCGATGAAGGCGCGGCGGTTCCGGAGCACCTCTTCAGGCGTGAAAAGCAGCGACTGCGCCGGCTGAATGACGTCCTTGAAGACCGCCGGCGAGCCTGATGGCGGATTTCTCGCCGGCATCATCCAGTTGGTTTCCGGAATGGCGGATTGAAACGGTTCGGTCAGCACGAAGGCTGTGAAACGCTTCGCGAGATCGGGCTGTTTCGTCGTCTTGGTCGCCGCGGCCAGTTCGACATGGAGATAGTGACCCTCGGCAAAGGGGGCTGCCTTGTAGTTCGTCTTCTTCTCCACGGCGATATGGTAGGCGGGGGACGTCGTATAGGACATCACCATGTCCGCCTCGCCCTTCAGGAACAGTCCGTAAGCCTCCGACCACCCTTTGGTGAAGGTCACGATGCGCGGCTTCAGCTTCACCCAGGCCTCGTCGGCCTTGTCGCCATAAACCTTGCGCATCCAGAGCAGGAAGCCCAAGCCCGGCGCACTGGTGCGCGGATCTTGCAGCATCACCTTCGGCCCATTCGGGTTCTCCACCAACTCCTTCAGGCTCTTTGGCGGGTTGGGCAATTTGTCCGCATCGTACACGAACGCGTAGTAACCCCAGTCGAATGGGATGAACGTGTCATCGGCCCAACGGATCGGAAGGGACAGATCCTTGATGTCGACTCCATGTGGGGCGAACAGGTTCAGATCCCTGGCTTCGGCAGCGAGGTTCATATCGAGACCGATGACGACATCGGCTTTGGTGCTGGCGCCTTCCAGGCGGAGGCGTCCGAGGAGACTGCCGGCGTCCTCCGCCGTGACCCAGGCGATCTCGCAATCGCACGTCGCCTCGAACCGCTCTTTGATCGTTTTGGCCGGGCCGTATTTCCCAGCAAACGAGCTGTACGTGTAAACTGTGAGTACCGGTTTGGATTGTGCGAGCGCGAGGCCCGTCCCCATTCCGATCGCGGCCAAAGCAAGAAGTATTCGGCGAAACATCGATGACGCTCCCATGCGTGAGAAGGGCCGGGCTGTCGGCGCAATTCGCTCGGGGACGTCGATATGGTCGTATCGCATGCTCATTCCCTCCGCCGGCATAACCCGGATCAGGTTCGACGGGTCGGTGGCCGAGCCACCTCTCAGCCCAGAATGGGCTCCCCGTGAGACGAGGCCGTTCTAGGACAAGTCGGAACCGGAAACAAGGACCGCGCCATCGCCGAGGGTGAGAGGTTGCCGTAAGGGAGCCCTGTTTTTGAGCAGCCGCCGCCTTTCTGAGCGCCGGGTTTTGTACGCTCGGCGCGATCCGATAGGGGCCGCATAAGCGGTGCTTCGTCCTCGCTCTGGCACGGCGCTTGCATTCCTTGTTCAGGCTGCACAGGGAGCAGCGTGGCAAGGGAGAGTCCTATGTCGATGTTGGGTAAGACATTGCGGAACATGCGGGGCTTGGCGGCCACTGCATTGATGTCGGGCGCGCTGATCGGCGCGGCGCAGGCGCAGGAGACGATCAAGGTCGGAATTCTGCATTCCCTGTCGGGAACCATGGCGATCAGTGAAACCACACTGAAGGACGCCATGTTGATGCTCATCGAAGAGCAGAACAAGAAGGGCGGCTTGCTCGGAAAGAAGCTCGAAGCCGTCGTCGTCGACCCTGCTTCGAACTGGCCGCTCTTCGCGGAAAAGGCGCGCGAGCTGATCGCCAAGGACAAGGTCGCGGCCGTCTTCGGGTGCTGGACGTCGGTCTCGCGCAAGTCGGTCCTGCCGGTCTTCAAGGAGCTCAACAGCGTCCTGTTCTATCCGGTGCAATACGAGGGCGAGGAGAGCGAGCGCAACGTGTTCTACACCGGCGCGGCCCCGAACCAGCAGGCGATCCCCGCCGTCGATTATCTCGCCAAGGAAGAAAAGGTGCAGCGTTGGGTCCTGGCCGGAACCGACTACGTCTATCCGCGCACCACGAACAAGATCCTCGAAGCCTATCTCAAGTCGAAAGGCGTCAAGGAAGAAGACATCATGATCAACTACACGCCGTTCGGACATTCCGATTGGCAGACGATCGTCGCCGATATCAAGAAGTTCGGCTCGGCCGGCAAGAAGACCGCGGTGGTATCCACCATCAACGGTGACGCCAACGTTCCGTTCTACAAGGAACTCGGCAACCAGGGCGTCAAGGCGACCGATATTCCGGTSGTKGCGTTCTCSGTSGGCGAGGAAGAGCTCGCCGGCATCGACACCAAGCCGCTCCTCGGCCACCTCGCCGCCTGGAACTATTTCGAATCGATCGAGACGCCGGAGAACAAAGCCTTCATCGAGAAGTGGAAGACCTTCACGAAGAACGACAAGCGCGTCACCAACGACCCGATGGAAGCACACGTCATCGGTTTCAACATGTGGGTGAAGGCGGTCGAGAAGGCTGGCAGCACGGAGCCGGACAAGGTCATCGAATCGATCGTCGGCGTCCAGGTTCCCAACCTGACCGGCGGAACATCCGAAATGCTGGCGAACCACCACATCACGAAGCCGGTCTTCATCGGCGAGATCAAGGACAACGGGCAGTTCGACGTCGTGTGGAAGACCGAAGGTCTCGTGCCCGGCGAAGCCTGGTCGAAGCAGCTCGACGGCTCGAAGGACCTGATCGCGGATTGGAAGACGCTCAAATGCGGCAACTTCAACGCCGTCACGAAGAAATGCGGAGCGTGACCGCGTAATCGACCGGGGGTGGCCTCGTGCCGCCCCCGCCATTTTCCTCACCGGTAACGGCATGAACCCACTCCGTAAACTTCTGCGAGCGCTTCTCCTCCTGGTGGGCATGCTTGGCGCATTCCGCGCCGTTGCAGGGTCCTATGAAGATGCGTTGCCGAAATTCGCCGCCGACAGCTACTCCGATACCGAGGCCGCCGTTTCCGCGATCGCGGCGAGCGGTCATCCTCTCGCACTCCAGGTGATCGAGGCCTTGCGGGACAATCGGCTGCTCACCGGGGTGGGGAGCGTCGTCGTTCGCGATCCCAAGGGCGCATTGATCGATGCGACGACGGGACAACCAGCCACCACTGCAAGCGACCCGCTCAAGCCGGTCAAAATCAACAACCGCGTGCGTCGTTCCATCGAGGCGGCGCTCGGCGGGTTGACCTTGATGAACGCCGATCCCGCGAAGCGGCTCGATGCGGCGCGGGCCTTGTTCCGCTCACGCGATGTTGCTGCGCTCCCGACGATCGAACAGGCTCTCGTGCAGGAACAGAACAGCCATGTGCGGAACGCTCTCACCAGCGCCCGCGCGGCCATTCTCTTGGTGAAAGCGGATGCGCCATTGGGCGATCGCCTCGCTGCGGTAAAGACGCTGCGGGAACGGGGCGATCAGGATGCGCTCGCGCTGCTGACGACGCTGCCGGCTGGTGCATCGGCCGAGATTACCGACGAGGCTCTGAAAGCGTCCGGCAACATTCGTGCCCGCCTCGCGCTTTGGAACGCCGCGCAAAACATCTGGTATGGGATTTCTCTCGGATCCGTCCTGCTTCTGGCAGCCATCGGTCTCGCCATCACCTTCGGCACCATGGGCGTGATCAACATGGCACACGGTGAGATGGTGATGATCGGCGCCTACGCCACTTTTGTCGTGCAGGAATTCATTCGCGCATCGGCTCCCGAACTGTTCGGAGCGTCGCTTTTCATCGCGCTCCCACTGGCTTTCCTGGTGTCCGGCGCGATAGGAATCCTGATCGAGCGCACAGTGATCCRCTTTCTCTACGGGCGCCCCCTCGAGACGTTGCTGGCGACCTGGGGCCTATCGCTGATCCTCCAGCAGGCGGTGCGCACGATCTTCGGACCCAGCAACCGCGAAGTCGGCACGCCGGCCTGGATGAGCGGCGTGCTCGAAGTGGGCGGATTGAACCTCACCTACAATCGAATCGCGATCGTCGTATTTGCCTTTGCCGTCTTTGCAGCGCTTCAGCTCGTCATGCGCTACACGTCCTTGGGTCTCTACGTGCGCGCCGTGACACAGAACCGCCGCATGGCGGGATCCATGGGTATTCGCACCGATCGCATCGACGCGCTCGCCTTCGGGCTCGGTTCCGGCGTCGCGGGCATCGCGGGCGTAGCGCTATCACAGATCGACAATGTCAGTCCGAATCTCGGGCAGAGTTACATCATCGACAGTTTCATGGTGGTCGTCTTCGGAGGCGTCGGAAATCTCTGGGGCACACTTGTGGGCGCGATGACGCTCGGCATCGCCAACAAGTTTCTCGAACCCTATGCGGGCGCGGTGCTTGGGAAGATCGTGCTCCTGATCGCGATCATTCTTTTCATCCAGCGGCGTCCGCGGGGGTTGTTCGCCCTCAAGGGAAGAGCGGTGGAAGCATGAGGCGCCCTCATTTCCTGGGTCGCCAGGGTTCCGTGGTTCTCGGCCTGATCGTCGTTGCCGCCATTCTCGTCCCCATGATGAACCTCGTCGCGGCGCCGGGTTCGGCTCTTCATCTGTCCGATCATCTCGTGCCGCTCCTTGGAAAATATCTTGCGTTCGCGTTGCTCGCGCTCTCCGTCGACCTGATCTGGGGGTATTGCGGCATCCTTTCGCTCGGCCACGGCGCCTTCTTCGGACTCGGCGGCTACGCCATGGGGATGTACCTCATGCGGCAGATCGGCTCCCGTGGTGTCTATGCCAATCCGGTATTGCCCGATTTCATGGTGTTCCTGAACTGGAAGGAACTTCCCTGGTTCTGGTACGGCTTCGACTGGTTTCCGTTCGCGCTCCTGATGGTGTTGGCAGCTCCTGGACTACTCGCCTTCGTCTTCGGATGGTTCGCTTTCCGCTCTCGTGTGACGGGCGTCTATCTCTCTATCATTACGCAGGCCATGACATTCGCACTCATGTTGGCGTTCTTTCGCAACGACATGGGATTCGGCGGCAACAACGGGTTGACCGATTTCAAGGACATCCTGGGCTTCCCGCTGCAATCGCGAGAAACCCGCGCGGTATTGTTCGTTCTGTCGGCGCTTGCGCTCGCCGCCGGATACATCTTGTGCCGGTTCGTGATCAACTCGAAACTTGGAAAGGTGCTCGTCGCGGTGCGCGATGCAGAAAGCAGGAYGCGCTTTCTCGGATATCGTGTCGAACGCTACAAGCTCTTCGTGTTCACTCTCTCAGCTATGCTCGCGGGGCTTGCCGGCGCGCTTTACGTTCCGCAGGTCGGAATCATCAATCCGGGCGAGTTCGCCCCTGCCAATTCCATCGAGATCGTCATCTGGGTCGCGGTCGGCGGGCGCGGAACGCTCGCCGGGGCGATCCTGGGAGCCCTCGTGGTCAATGCAGGCAAGACCTGGTTCACCGGCGCTCTGCCCGAATTCTGGCTTTTCGCGCTTGGTGGCCTGTTTGTATTCGTCACCCTTTTCATGCCCCGCGGTATCCTCGGAACGGGCGAAGAGATGTGGGCGGGGTTGAGGAACAGAATCAAGGAGACCAACAGACCTCAAGCAAAACCTGGGGACGCGCCGAGCGGCGTTCCCCACGCCGCGGAGTGAGCAATGAACGCACCTGTCACACCCGCACTGCTCTACCTCGACAACGTCACCGTCTCCTTCGACGGTTTTCGCGCCCTCAATGCACTGTCCTTGGCCATCGACCACACGGAAATGCGGGCCATCATCGGTCCCAATGGCGCGGGCAAGACGACCATGATGGATGTCATCACCGGCAAGACGCGCCCGAACGAGGGTACGGCCTTGTTCGAAGGTACGCACGACCTCACGCGTCTCGACGAGGCCACGATCGCCGAACTGGGGATAGGCCGAAAATTCCAGACGCCGACGGTGTTCGGCATGCATTCCGTCGAGGATAACCTGCTTCTTGCGCTGAAGGCGGATCGTGCGCCCTTCGCCGCCTTGTTCGCCCGCCAGTCGAAGAATGAGCGCGAACGGATCGACGTCTTGCTCGAACGTGTTCGCCTCGCAGCTCACCGTCACCGCAAGGCGGCGGACCTGTCCCACGGCCAGAAGCAATGGCTCGAGATCGGCATGTTGCTCGCCCAGGAGCCGAAACTCCTGCTCGTCGATGAGCCCGCTGCCGGAATGACCGATCAGGAGACGGCGGATACCGCCGATTTGTTGCGCGAGATCGCCAAGACGCGCGCGGTCGTCGTCGTCGAGCATGACATGACGTTCGTCCGGGATCTCGATGTGAAGGTCACCTGCCTACACGAAGGGTCGGTACTCGCCGAAGGGCCGCTCGATGCAGTGAGTGCGGACGAGCGCGTGATCGAGGTTTATCTCGGCCGATGACATTGCTCAACGTCGATAATCTTTCGCTTCACTATGGTGCGGCCCAGGCCCTTCGCGGCGTGTCGCTCTCCGTCGACGTCGGGCAGGTGACGTGCGTGCTCGGGCGCAACGGTGTCGGCAAGTCCTCGTTGCTGCGCGGCATCGTCGGTCAACATCCCATTTCGGGCGGTAGCATCAAGCTCGACGGCCGGGACATCGGACGTCTCAGGCCTTTCGAGCGCGCGGCCCTGGGCATCGCCTATGTTCCTCAGGGACGGGAGATCTTTCCTCTGTTGAGCGTGAAAGAGAATCTCGAAACCGGCTTCGCCCCCTTGAAGCGCGGTCAGCGTACGATTCCCGACGAGATCTTCGCTCTGTTTCCTGTCCTCAAATCGATGCTGGGGCGCCGGGGTGGAGACCTCTCAGGCGGACAACAGCAACAGCTCGCCATCGGCCGTGCCCTCGTGACGCGGCCGCGCGTGCTGGTTCTCGATGAACCGACCGAGGGAATCCAACCCTCGATCATCAAGGATATCGGTCGCGCCATCGTCTACTTGCGCGAGCGCGGTGATATGGCCATCCTGCTCGTCGAGCAATATTTCGATTTCGCGCGCGAGCTGGCCGACACGTTCGTCGTCATGGAACGCGGCGAAGTCGTCCAACGGGGCGATCGTTCGGCCCTCGAGGGGGATGATGTACGTCAGCGCATGGCCATCTGAGCGTTCTCTCCGGTCGGCATCGCCTTCGCGTCAGCGCGCGGATGGGCGCGTCGCGTTTTCTGCCGAGGTGTTCGACGGATCGACGCGGCCGATGCGGATCGCTGAGAGCGGATCGATGCGGATTCGCCTGCCGAATGCGAGAGGGGCCACACTGGAAGGCGTTCTCGTCAACACGGCCGGCGGAATCGCATGTGGGGATCGATTCAAGATCGAGATCGACGTGAGTCGAGGTGCAGCCGTGACGATCGCGACGCCCGCAGCGGAAAAAGTCTATCGTTCCGACGGCGCCGTATCGAACGTCGTCGTGGACTTCCGCATCGCAGACGCCGCACGGCTCGAATGGCTGCCGCAGGAAACGATTCTGTTCGATCGCGCGCGTCTCGAGAGGCGGTTCGACGTGGCGATGGCGGACGACGCCAGCTTGATGGTGTTCGAAGGAATCGTCTTCGGCCGCGCGGCGCGTGGTGAGGAGGTTCGGCAAGGGTCGTTCGAGGATCGCTGGCGCATCACGCGTGGAGGGCGTCTCGTTTACGCGGACACATTGAAGCTCGACGGTCCGATCGCGGCGCTGCTGCAAAAGCCTGCCATCGCCAACGGCGCACGAGCACTCGCCACGTTTCTCTACGTCGCCCCCGATGCCGAAGTGCGACTGGAGGAAGCGCGCGGGTGCCTGTCGCAGGATGCGGGCTTGGAGATGGCTGCGAGCGCCTGGAACGGCATTCTCGCGGTTCGCTTCTGTGCCGCGGATATTTCAACGTTGCGCAATGCCGCGATGCGGTTTCTCATCTCTTTTCGCGGCACGCCGTTGCCGCGTGTCTGGCTCAGCTAAGGTCGAACGATGCAACTCACGCCAAGAGAAAAAGACAAACTTCTGATCGCCATGGCAGCGATGGTTGCGCGCCGCCGGCTCGAGCGCGGGGTGAAACTGAACCACCCCGAAGCGATCGCACTCATCACCGACACGGTCGTTGAAGGAGCCCGTGACGGTCGCTCGGTCGCGGACCTGATGGAGGCCGGCGCCCATGTGATCAGCGCCGACCAGGTCATGGACGGCATTGCCGAGATGATCCATGACATCCAAGTCGAGGCGACCTTTCCGGATGGAACCAAGCTCGTCACCGTCCACCATCCGATTCGCGGCCGGCCGTCGCAAAGCGTTCCGGGCGCCGTGACCACGCTCGACGGCGAAATCGTCTTCAACGAAGGCGCGGAACGCATTACGCTGTCCGTCGCCAACACCGGTGATCGGCCAATCCAGGTCGGCAGCCATTATCATTTTTTCGAGACGAACGCGGCGCTTGCATTCGAGCGTGAGAAAGCACGCGGCATGCGGCTCGATATCGCGCCGGGAACGGCTGTGYGGTTCGAGCCCGGAGCGACGCGGGAAGTCGTGCTGGTGCCATTGTCGGGTCGCCGGGAAGTCTTTGGTTTCCGCGCCGATGTGATGGGAGCGCTGTGATGGTGAACGAACGCAGAGCGGCGTCACTGCCCCGTGCCGCCTATGCGGACATGTTCGGTCCCACCACAGGCGACCGTATCCGCCTCGCGGACACTTCCCTCGTGATCGAGGTGGAGAAAGACTTCACGACCCACGGCGAGGAGGTGAAGTTCGGCGGCGGCAAAGTCATTCGCGACGGCATGGGCCAGAGTCAGGCGTCGCGCCGGGAGGGCGCTGTCGACACCGTCATCACGAACGCGGTGATCCTCGATCACTGGGGTGTCGTGAAGGCGGATATCGGCCTCTTGGGCGGCCGCATTTTCAAGATCGGCAAGGCGGGAAATCCCGACATTCAGCCGAACGTGGACATCATCATCGGTCCGGGAACGGAGATCATCGCGGGCGAAGGCAAGATCGTCACCGCCGGCGGATTCGATTCGCATATTCACTTCATTTGCCCGCAGCAGATCGAGGAAGCCCTAATGTCTGGCATCACGACGATGCTCGGCGGTGGCACC
This sequence comes from Microvirga sp. P4_G7, assembly GCF_056401005.1. NCBI lineage: Bacteria > Pseudomonadati > Pseudomonadota > Alphaproteobacteria > Hyphomicrobiales > Methylobacteriaceae > Microvirga > Microvirga sp. P4_G7. The sequence goes on from NZ_JBFUKD010000012.1 coordinate 16,551, forward strand.
GGGCCGGCGACAGGCACCTTCGCGACGACCTGCACGCCGGGCCCGTGGCACATGGCGCGCATGATCGAAGCGGCGGACGCCTTTCCGATGAACCTCGCTTTCGCGGGCAAGGGCAACGCTTCCAAACCCGGTGCACTCGAAGAAATGATCCTGGCCGGCGCGTGCGCGCTCAAGCTGCATGAGGATTGGGGCACGACACCCGCTGCGATCGATTGCTGCCTGTCGGTGGCAGATCGCTTCGACGTGCAGGTGATGATCCATACCGACACGCTGAACGAATCCGGATTTGTCGAGGACACCATCGCCGCCTTCAAGGGCCGAACCATTCACGCGTTCCACACCGAAGGCGCGGGCGGCGGTCACGCGCCGGACATCATCAAGGTGGCGGGACTGCCGAACGTGCTGCCGTCATCGACCAACCCGACGCGCCCCTACACCGTGAACACCATCGACGAGCATCTCGACATGCTCATGGTCTGCCACCACCTCGATCCGTCGATTCCGGAGGATCTCGCCTTCGCGGAAAGCAGGATACGCAAGGAGACCATCGCGGCCGAGGATATTCTTCACGATCTTGGCGCGCTCTCGATGATGTCTTCGGACAGTCAGGCCATGGGTCGCGTGGGCGAGGTCATCATCCGCACATGGCAGACGGCGGACAAGATGAAACGCCAGCGTGGATCTCTCCCCGGCGACGCGAGCGGTCATGACAACCTGCGCGCACGGCGATACGTGGCGAAGTACACGATCAATCCAGCCATTGCGCACGGCATTTCGAGGCATGTCGGATCGGTCGAGGCTGGCAAGTTGGCGGATCTCGTTGTGTGGACGCCGGCCTTCTTCGGTGTGAAGCCGGACCTCGTCATCAAGGGTGGGGCGATCGCCGCCGCCGCGATGGGCGATCCCAATGCCTCCATCCCGACGCCGCAACCGGTTCATTACCGGCCGATGTTCGGCGCCTATGGACGCGCCATCGCATCGACATCCCTTACATTCGCGTCCAAGGCGGCTGTCGAGAACGGGCTCGCCGCGGCGCTGGGCATCCAGAAGCAACTCGTCGCAGTCGAGAATGTGCGCGGGGGGATCGGCAAGAAGGACATGATACTGAACGACGCGACTCCGGTCATCGAGGTCGATCCGGAAACCTACGACGTTCGGGCGGACGGCGAATTACTGGTTTGCGAACCAGCCGACGTTTTGCCGATGGCACAACGCTACTTCTTGTTCTGATATGATCCGCGGTACATCCATTCTCCGTCACGACGCCGTCGACCAGGATCGCGTCGTCGACGTCATCACTCTCGATCACGGCGATAGGCACCGCCGGCGCGTTGCGCTCACAGCGGACGGTGGGACCCAGTTCCTGCTCGACCTCGACCGTGCGGAAATTCTCGATGAGAGCGATGCGATCCGCCTTGAAAGCGGTTGGCTGATCGCAGTCAAGGCGGCGTCGGAAAGGCTCATCCGGATCACGACTCCTGATCCCTCGGATCTGCTTACGCTCGCTTGGCATATCGGCAACCGTCACGTTCCGGCGGAGATTACGCCGGAGGCGATCTTTATCGGCTACGATCACGTGCTGATAGAGATGTTGCACGGCCTCGGCGCGACAACGAAAATCGTCGAGCGACCCTTCCGGCCGGTGCGCGGCGCGTACCATCTTCACGATCAAGCGGATCACCATCATGGACATGGTCGTCACGGGTATTCTCATGATTGATAAGTCGGAGCAGATCGATGGTTTCGACGCCATGCTGCCTCTCTTCGCATGGCTGTCTCCATCCTATCCGGTCGGCTCGTATGCTTATTCGCACACGCTCGAATGGGCCGTCGAGACGGGCGATGTGAAGGACGAGGCGTCGTTCGTCGCGTGGTTGACGGATCTGATGCGGCACGGACTCGGCCGAAACGATGCGATTTTGCTCAAATGCGCCTATGACGCGGCCGCTGCGGGTGACGAAGAACAGTTGCGCGAGATCAACGAACTCGCCCTTGCGCTTTCTCCGTCCGGCGAGCTTTACCTCGAAACCAGTCAGCAGGGGCGCAGCTTTTTGGATGCGACGCTCGTCGCCTGGCCTGCACCGCACCTGATTGAGGTCGAGGGTGAGGTCGCTTATCCCGTTGCGGTCGGGCTTTCCGCTGCCGCGCATGCGATCCCACGATCGGCTACGTTGAACGCTTATCTCATCGCACTCGTGCAAGCGCTCGTTTCCGCCGCGATCCGTCTCGCGCCCATTGGCCAGACAGGCGGCACGCGGGTCACTGCGACCATGAGCAGAATCGTACAGACGATCGCTTCTGAAGCTGAAATGTCGACGCTTGACGACATCGGGAGTGCCACATTCCGCGCCGATCTCGGTTCCTTCCACCATGAAACCCAGTACACGAGGCTCTTTCGTTCATGACCTCTCACACAGGCCCGCTCCGTGTCGGCATCGGTGGTCCGGTCGGCTCCGGGAAAACGGCGCTGATGGAAGCGCTCTGCAAAATTTTTCGACGGCGCTACGATATCTGCGCGATCACCAACGACATCTATACGAAGGAGGACGCGCGCCTCCTCACGGTGGCCGGCGCACTTCCGGAAGAGCGCATCATGGGTGTCGAGACGGGCGGTTGTCCGCATACGGCAATCCGGGAAGATGCATCGATCAATCTCGCCGCCATCGCGACCATGCGCAAACGCTTTCCCGCGCTCGACGTCGTCCTCGTAGAATCKGGTGGCGATAATCTCGCGGCGACATTCTCGCCGGAGCTTGCCGATCTGACGATCTACGTGATCGATGTCGCCGGCGGGGAGAAGATTCCGCGCAAGGGCGGACCCGGCATCACTCGATCGGATCTCCTCGTCGTCAACAAGATCGATCTGGCTCCCTATGTCGGCGCGGATCTGCAGGTGATGGAAGAGGATACCAAACGGATGCGCGCCAAGCGGCCATACGTATTCACCAACATTCGCGGTGGTGTCGGAGTCGACGCCGTCGCTGCGTTCATCGAGCAGGCTGGCGGCCTGTCGCCATCAGCATAGAAGGGACCTTTCATGATCATTCGTCTCGCGACCGCGACAATTCTCGCGGCATTCTCAACACCGGCATTTGCTCACACGGGAATTGGCACGACGTCGAACTTCGCGTCCGGTTTCCTTCACCCCGTCGGCGGTCTCGACCACGTACTTGCGATGGTTTCCGTCGGACTCTTCGCCGCGCTCCTCAGTGGGCGTGCGCTCTGGTCTGTGCCGCTGGCCTTCGTTTCGATGATGCTCGTCGGCGGGGCAATCGGCTTCGCAGGCTTCGCGGTTCCAGCTGTCGAAATCGGCATCACGGCTTCGATCGTGATCCTCGGTGGTGTCGTGGCGCTGGGCAGGGCATGGCCGGTCGGCGCGGCCATGGCGCTCGTCGGGGTCTTCGCAATCTTCCACGGCTATGCCCATGGCGCCGAAATGCCGTACGGAGCGGACGTGTTGACGTATAGTCTCGGCTTCGCCCTCGCCACCGCGCTCTTCCACGCGACCGGGATTCTGGCAGGACTTGCCGCATTCGGACATCGGATCCTTATCCGAGCAGCCGGTGGCGCCGTGGCGGCCACCGGTCTTGTATTGGCTCTTGCCTAATTTTTCTTGCTGCTGCCCGACATGCCGGCACGCCGCAGCGCATCGGCGAGCGCTCCGCCGCTGCTTGCGGGCTTGTCACGCGCGTCGCTTCGCCGATCGCCTCCGGAGAAGTCGCGCTTACGCTGAATCGGTTCGCCATCCTTCACGGCTTTCGCTGCCTGCCGGTTCGTCGGGTCTTCGAGGCGCATGGTCAATGCGATGCGCTTTCGCGGCTTGTCGACTTCGAGCACTTTGACGCGCACGATATCGCCCGGCTTCACCACGTCGCGGGGGTCCTTCACAAAGGTGTTGGCGAGGGCCGATATGTGCACGAGGCCATCCTGGTGAACGCCGATATCGACGAAAGCGCCGAACGCCGCCACGTTGGTCACCACGCCCTCGAGCTGCATTCCGGCGCGGAGATCATCGATCTTCTCGACGCCGTCCTTGAAGGTCGCGGTCTTGAATTCGGGACGCGGGTCGCGGCCGGGCTTTTCGAGTTCGCTCAGAATATCCTTGACGGTCGGCAGGCCGAATGTCGCGTCGGTGAATTGTTCCGGCCGCAGGGCCTTCAAGACGGATCCGTTGCCGATGAGGCGTTTGATGTCGCTTCTCGTCGTTTCGATGATCCGTCGCACGACCGGATAGGCTTCGGGATGCACGCCTGAGGCATCAAGCGGGTCGCTGCCGTTTTGAATGCGCAGGAAGCCCGCTGCCTGCTCGAACGTTTTTGGTCCAAGGCCCGACACGCCGAGGAGCGCCTTGCGGCTGGCGAACGAACCGTTGGAGTCACGGTGCGACACGATGCTCTGCGCTACCCATTCGCCGACGCCGGACACGCGCGCCAGGAGTGGCGCGGAAGCCGTGTTCACGTCGACACCCACCGCATTCACGCAATCCTCGACCACGGCGTCGAGCGAGCGCGAAAGCTTGAACTCCGCAAGATCGTGCTGGTATTGGCCGACGCCGATGGATTTCGGATCGATCTTGACGAGTTCCGCCAGCGGATCCTGAAGGCGCCTCGCGATGGAGACTGCGCCGCGGATCGAAACGTCGAGGTCCGGCAGCTCTTGGCTCGCGAATGCCGAGGCCGAATAGACCGAGGCGCCTGCTTCCGAGACCATGATCTTCGTCAGACTGAGATCCGGGTGTTTGGAAACCAACTCGCCCGCGAGCTTGTCTGTCTCACGTGACGCCGTTCCGTTGCCGATGGCGATGAGCTCGACCTTGTGCGCGCGGCAGAGGCGAGCGAGCACGGCGATCGATTCATCCCATTGCCGCTTCGGCTCGTGCGGATAAATCGTGTCTGTCGCGACGACCTTGCCGGTCGAATCGACGACGGCCACTTTCACGCCGGTCCTGAACCCAGGATCGAGCCCGAGTGTCGCCCTTGTTCCGGCGGGCGCGGCGAGCAACAGGTCGCGCAAATTGGAGGCGAAGACCTTCACGCCCTCGTCTTCTGCGTGCTGCCACAGGCGCATTTTCATATCGAGTTCTATGGAAAGACGAAGCTTCGTCCGCCATGCCCAGCGGACGGCGTCCAGCAGCCAACGGTCACCAGGACGACCCTTGTCGGCGATCCCGAAGACGACCGCCGTCCGTCCCTCATACGGGCTCTGGTAGTGGGGTTCCGCGCATTCCTTGTCCTCGACCATCTTCAGGTCAAGGATCTCTTCCTTCTCGCCGCGGAAGAGCGCCAAAATGCGATGAGACGGAAGTTTGGGCAGCGGCTCGGAAAAATCGAAGTAATCGGAGAACTTCGCACCGTCGACTTTCTTGCCGTCCCTCACCGTCGAGTGGAGGGCCCCGCGCTGCCAATAGGTATCGCGCAGCTGGCCGACGAGTTCGGCATTCTCGGCGAATCGCTCGACGAGGATCGATCGCGCACCTTCGAGTGCCGCCTCCGGGGTCGCGACCTCCTTGGCCGGGTCGACAAAAGTGGCGGCAACCTCCTTTGGATCGCGGGACGGGTCGGTCAGCAGCGTGTCCGCCAGGGGCTCCAGGCCCGCTTCCCGCGCGATTTGGGCTTTGGTGCGCCGCTTTGGCTTAAAGGGGAGGTAAAGGTCCTCCAGGCGCGCTTTGGTGTCGGCGCCGTTGATCTGGGCGGCCAGGGCATCGGTCAGTTTGTCCTGCTCGCGGATGCTGTCGAGGATGGCTTTGCGCCGCTCGTCCATCTCGCGCAGGTAGCGCAGACGCTCCTCGAGGGCGCGCAGCTGAATGTCGTCGAGGGTGCCCGTCACTTCCTTGCGGTAGCGCGCGACGAACGGAACCGTCGCTCCTCCGTCGAGAAGGTCGATGGCGGCTTTGACCTGCCATTCCTGGACGTTCAGTTCGCCGGCGATGCGCTGACCGATGGTGAGCATTTAGGATCCTCTCAAGCGGCTGAGGCGCGGCTTCTACGGTGGACCCTATCCTCGGTCAACGGGGCGTCGCAGCGCCATCCCGTTCAAAAGAAATGCTTGCTTTTGTCCGGAAAGGCTTGGCGGGAGGGCAAGCGACCTGTAGAGGAGGCGCCCCCCTGATTCCGGCCGAGAGTCCCGATGCCCTCTTCCAACAGCGATCTTTCGATCGGTATCGATTTCGGCACCAGCAACACCGTCGTGGCCATTGCTGATGGCGAAGGCAGGGTCGAGGCGATCACCTTCGATCACCTGGGCACGGCGCTCAACGTCTACGTCACGGCTTTGTGCTTCTGGGACGAGAAACACGGCAATGGGCTCAAGACGCAGGTCGAGGGCGGCCCGTGGGCCATCGAGCAGTTTCTGGACGGGCTGACGGCCCACCGCTTCATCCAGTCCTTCAAGACCTTCGCGGCGAGCGCAACGTTCCAGGAAACCCGGATCTTTCGCGAGCGCTATCGTTTCGAGGACCTGCTGAGCGCCTTTTTACGCACGCTCAAGAAGCATTCCGACCGTTTGGATTTCAACGCGCGCAATATCGTGATCGGTCGGCCGGTACGGTTCGCCGGGTCTAACCCGAACGATCCGCTCGCCATGGAACGCTACCGGGCTGCCTTCGGAAAACTTGGCGCGCGCCATGCCCGGTATGTCTACGAACCCGTGGGCGCGGCCTTCTTCTACGCGCGCCAGCTGGAGCACGACGCGACGGTTCTGGTGGCCGATTTCGGCGGCGGCACGAGCGATTTCTCGGTCATGCGCTTCTCCAAGAAAGGCGGTGTTGTCCGGGCGGAGCCACTGAGCCATACGGGAATCGGGATCGCCGGCGACGCGTTCGACTACCGAATCGTCGAC
>NZ_JBFUKD010000013.1:0-23385 GCF_056401005.1 Microvirga sp. P4_G7
CAGGTGGCGCGCGGCGGCGATGCCCGCACTTCCGGCGCCGACGATCACGACGTCGGGCTGGCTCGGCAATGGCGAGCGATCGGGTGTAAAGGCCGGCTGCATGCGGGACGGTTCCCCCCTCGCCTTGTGGTGCAACCGTTCATATGTAAAGTCCGCCCTATCCGAAAGGCCGTGCTTCGCTTCTCACGTGAGAGGGCGCTGACGCCCCGGATGCGACCAAGGAGGACGAGTTTGCTTATTCAGGCGGCCTATGCGGCATGGCGTCAGGTCTTTTCGCAGGACTTGCGGCGCATTCTCTACAAGTCGCTGGCCTTGACCGCCGCGCTGCTGGCGCTGGTCTGGTTCGGCCTGACGCGGCTGTTCAGCGCGTTCCTCGCCGATCATTCCCTGAGCGCGAGCTATCCCATCCTCGACGGATTGGCGTTCTTCCTCGCCGGGGCGGGGCTTTTCGTGGCGCTCGCCTATCTGCTGCCGTCGGTGTCGGCTATCGTCGCCGGATACTTTTTGGACGACGTCGCCGAGATCGTGGAAGGCACCGACTTTCCGACCGATCCGCCGGGACGCCCGCTGCCGCTCGGACGGGCGCTCCTCTACGGCCTGCGCTTTGCGGGATTGTCGCTTCTCGTCAATCTCGCCGCCCTGCTGCTGTTCTTCGTGCCGGTGGTGAATATCGGCGTGTTCTTCGTCGCCAACGCCTATCTCTTGGGACGGGAATACTTTGAACTCGCAGCCGGCCGCTTCCAGCCTCTCGCCGACGCGTCGCGCATGCGCGTCGCCCATCGCGGCACGGTGTTCGCCGCCGGCGCGGTTTTGGCGGCCCTCGTGATGATCCCGATCCTCAACCTGCTCACGCCGCTGTTCGGCGTCGCCATGATGGTCCACCTGCACAAGCGCCTCGCGGCGCGGGCGCAGCCGATGACGCAGGAGCGCCCGGCGCGGATCAACGCCGGTCCGTCGTAAAAGCCCTCAGGCCGCGGTGTTGCGCTTGAGATCGAACTGGCCGGTCTTGCGGAAACGCACCAGATAGGCCGGCACGATCGCCTCGATGGCGGTCGGCGTGATGCCGAGACCCTGAAGCGTGCGCCCGTCGCGGGTGGCGGCCGCGGACACCACGTTGTCCTTTTCCAGGAGGATCGCCTGGTCGCGCGTCATCACGAGCTCGTCCGGCACGAGGCCGAGGGTGAGCTTGTCGAGGAGGCCGAGCACGGTGCCCTGGAAGCGGGCGATGGCATTGGGCAGCGGCACGATCAGGCGCCGGCGCTCGGTGACCGCGAGCACATACGCGACGAGGGCGCGGAAGGTGCGGGTTTCCGGACCGCCGAACTCATAGATCCGTCCGCCCTCGACCTTGCCCTCGACGGCCCGGGCGATGGCCTCGGCCACATCGCCGACGAAGACCGGTTGCAGCTTCGTTTCCGCGCCGGCGAGCGGCAGCACCGGCAGCATCCGCGCAAGCGAGCCGAAACGGTTGAAGAAGCTGTCGCCGGGCCCGAACATCAGGGACGGCCGCACGATGATCGCGTCGGGCCGTGCGGTCAGAAGCGCCTTTTCGCCCTCGGCCTTGGAGCGCGCGTAGAGCGATTCGGACTGGGCGTCCGCGCCGATGGCCGAAACATGGATAATCTTGGCGTCAGGCGCACTCGCCGCCGCGATGCGGCCGGGGCCCTCGGCCTGCAGGGTCGAAAAGGTCTGGCGGCCGCCTTCTTGCAGGATCCCGACGAGGTTGATGACGAAATCGGCGTTGCGCACCGCCGCCGCGACCGATTGCGGATCGCGCAGATTGGCCTGGATCGTCTGGATCTGGCCGACGGTGCCGAGGGGCTGGAGGAAATTCGCGAGCGCCGGCCGACGCACCGCGACGCGCACCCGGTAGCCGCGCTTGGCGAGCGCGCTCACCACGTTGCGGCCGAGGAACCCGGAGCCGCCGAAAACCGTGACGAGCTGCTGGGCGGGTGTGCGGATCGGGCCGATCATGAAAGCCTCCTGCCCCAAGCGGGCCTGGAAATGATAGTGCGCAGCGCCGGATTCCTGTCGCGGCGTCTGCGGGATTTTGGAACGTCTCTAACGCATGATCCGCCGCACTGGCAACGGTTCGCAATGCGGATCCCGCGGCGGATCCCGCGGCGCCTCCCGCCCGCCGATCACCCGTTGCCGATGGCTTCCCGAGAAAACGCGGAACGCCTTTTGAAGGGTCCACGGGAGCCGATTGCGAAAAACCTCCCGTTTCGACGATTGACGCGCCGCCCGCGCCGTCCTAAACGGATCCCCGCCGTAAGGCATGCCCAGGTGGCGGAATTGGTAGACGCACTGCTTTCAGGTAGCAGCGATGCAAGTCGTGGAGGTTCGAGTCCTCTCCTGGGCACCAAATCCAAGTTTTCCAACGTCCTGTGACGTCCGAAAATGAAACAAGAAGCCCGGCTTTCCGGGCTTTTTTGTTGTCTGGATGTCCGGCGGCGTCAGGGGTTGGGGCGATTGGTGGTATTCGGCCCGCGGGGACGTCGCCTGATCGCCCCGAATGGGGATGACCGTTTCGCCGCGGTCAGCTCGCTCGGCGACACAGAAAAACGACGCGAGCGATCGCCGGGAATTGGAGACGCCTCCGCGTTCAAGCCTTGCCGCTCGAGGAAAGTCGCCTACGTACAGTTCCATCTTCAGCGCGCTGCACAGATGCCGCAGGCCGGTATCGCCATCGACGTCGATGAAAGCCGGGTCGCTCTTCTGCGTGGCGGTATCGGCACCGGGCGTGGAATATGCGTTCGCCATACCACACTGCCGATCCTGAGCCGGTCAACGACATCGTCTTGCGTCTCGACCAAGGAGATTAGACATGGAACCGCTGGAAGGAAAAACCGACAATCCGCAGGCCGCGCAGCTTGGTGTCGAAGCGTTCATGTCAGCCGCCGACTTGCGCGACTACATGGCTGAAATGCAAATCGCGCGCGCGTCGAAGTCAGATGACGTCATGGATCGCGCCGGGAAAGCGCGGCAGACCCTCGCGAAGACGCTCGCCGAGCCACTCGATCTCACTGAAGAACGCGTGAAGGAAATCACCAAGACGCTGCATTTCAAATTGCGGGCTGCCGCAGAACGCGGCGAGACTGAAGTGATGGTCATGCGCTTTCCAGTCGATCTCTGTGCCGATCACGGTCGCGCCGTGAACAACGCAGATCCCGAATGGCCGAACGAGTTGATAGGTCGGCCACGCCAAGCCTATGAATTCTGGAGAGACCAACTCAAGCCCGCCGGTTTCAAGCTGAAGGCGATGATCATCGAGTGGCCGGGCGGCATGCCGGGCGACGTCGGGTTTTTTCTGAGTTGGAAAGCGCCGAAGCCTTAGAGGTCGTGAAGCCTTAAGAGGTCGTGAAGCCTTAGAGGCCGCCTTGTCGATCACCCCATCCTCACGCGGCTCGTGAACGAGAGGAGGTACCGATGAAGGACAAACGTTCCGCAAAACGGAAAGACGCGGAGGCCGACGATCGCGCACCCGAAAAAATGAAACGGAAGGATTTCGAGAACGAGCTGAGAAAGCTCCAAGTCGAGCTCGTTCGCCTGCAGACCTGGGTGAAGGAAACGGGCGCACGGATCGTCGTCGTTTTCGAAGGCCGAGATACGGCCGGCAAGGGAGGCGTCATCAGCCGTATCACGCAGCGGGTCAGTCCGAGAGTATTCCGGCACGTCGCCCTGCCGACCCCGACCGAACGCGAGAAGAGCCAGCTCTATCTGCAGCGATACATCGCCCAGTTYCCGTCCGCCGGAGAGGTGATCCTGTTCGATCGCTCCTGGTACAACCGCGCCGGCGTCGAGCGCGTGATGGGTTTTTGCTCCAAGCGCGACTACGAGCGGTTCATTCGGCTCGTGCGCCCGTTCGAATCGGAAGTGGTGAACAGCGGCATCATCCTGATCAAGTACTTCCTCGATGTCAGCCAGGACGAACAGCGACGGCGCTTCGCCGACCGCATCGACGATCCCATCAAACACTGGAAACTCAGCCCGATGGATACCGAGTCCGTGCGGCGTTGGTGGGATTATACGATTGCCTACCAGGACATGCTGCGCGATACCGATACTCCCCGCTCCCCTTGGTACGTCGTTCAAGCGGACGACCAGCGCAAGGCAAGGTTGAACTTGATAACCCATCTGCTCAGCATAATTCCCTACAAGAAGATCAAGATCGATCTGCCCAAGATGCCCAAGGCCGAGCCTCGACCCAAGGGAATCGACGACGCGCTGCCAGCCAACAACGTGGTGCCGCAGATCTACTGAAGCTCTACTGAAATCGCACGACGGCGCGCCGCGCCTTCGCCTTTCCTCTTCGAACGAGCTCATCGGAACACGAGAAGCCACGTGACGCACGCATGGACACGCTGGATGCCGGGGCTCGCGACGCTGCGTTCCTACAAGCTCGTCTGGCTGCCTCACGATATCGTTGCGGGGCTTGTGTTGACGACGATGCTGGTGCCCGTCGGTATCGCCTATGCGGCGGCATCGGGCCTGCCCGGAATCTACGGTCTCTATGCGACCATCGTGCCCCTGCTCGCATACGCCCTGTTCGGCCCCAGTCGCATCCTCGTTCTCGGACCGGATTCGTCTCTTGCCGCCATCATCCTGGGCGTCGTCCTTCCCCTGTCGGGCGGGGACCCAAACCGCGCCATCGCCGTGGCGAGCCTGATGGCCGTGGTTTCGGGAACCGTGTGCATCCTGTTCGGGATCGCCCGCCTCGGCTTTGTCACGGAGCTCCTCTCAAAACCTATTCGCTACGGCTATATGAACGGCATAGCGTTGACGGTCCTGATCAGCCAACTTCCCAAGCTCTTGGGTTTTTCCATCGACAGCGACGGTCCTCTCAGGAATCTGTTTGCCATCGGCGAGGCGGTGGTTGCGGGCAAAATAAACTGGACTTCATTCGCGATCGGCGCCGCGACTCTCGTGACGATCCTCCTCCTCAAGAGAACGCCGCGCATACCGGGAATCCTCATCGCGGTGGTTGCGGCAACTCTCCTCGTCAGCATTTTCGACCTGTCGAGCCGCGCCGGGGTCGCGGTGCTGGGTCCGCTCCCACAGGGCCTTCCCGCCTTCTCGATCCCCTGGATCAGGTATGAGGACATCGTCCCCGTTCTGATCGGTGGCGGTGCCGTTGCGGTTGTATCGTTCGCCGACACAAGCGTTCTCTCCCGTGTCTATGCGGTGAAAACCGGTGCCGCCGCCAATCCGAACCAGGAAATGATCGGGCTCGGCGCCGCCAATCTGGCGGCAGGCTTCTTTCAGGGCTTCCCCGTCAGCAGCAGTTCGTCGCGCACACCTGTGGCCGAGGCGGCCGGTGCTCGCACGCAATTGACGGGCGTCGTGGGTGCGGGGGCGGTGGCTGTCCTGCTGGTCGCAGCGCCCACCCTCCTCCAGCACCTGCCATCCCCCGCCCTTGCCGCCATTGTCATCGCCTCGGCAATCGGTCTCATCGAAATCGAGGGACTCGTTCGCATCTATCGCATGCAGCCTTGGGAGTTTTGGCTGTCGATCGTCTGCTTCGCCGGTGTCGCAATTCTCGGCGTCATCCCGGGCATCGGCCTTGCGATCGGCATCGCCGTCATCGAATTCCTGTGGGATGGATGGCGGCCGTATTCCGCAGTGCTGGGCAAGGCCAAAGGCGTCGAGGGCTACCACGACATCGTGCGTTATCCCGACGCCGACCGCATACCCGGCCTGGTTCTGTTCCGCTGGGATGCGCCCCTGTTCTTCGCCAACGCCGAGTTGTTCAAGGAACGGATTCTGCAGGCCGTGGCCCATTCACCCACACCCGTTCGCACCGTCGTCGTCGTGGCCGAACCGGTGACCAGCGTGGACGTCACTGCCGCCGACACCCTCACCGACCTGAAAGGGGCCTTGCACGCAAATGGCATAGAGCTGTGGTTTGCGGAGCTGAAAGATCCCGTGAAGGACAAGCTGAAGCGGTTCGGCCTGTACGCGGAACTCGGCGAGGGGTCCTTCTTTCCAACGGTCGAGGAAGCCGTCCGAAGCCATGTGCATATCCATTCGGTGGATTGGCAGAAACCACAGGGTCGCAATCCATGACGACACCGAGGTTTCAGAGGCGATGGATATTTCGCGCAAGCAATTCGCACGCTCGGCGCCGCGAAATGGGGGGCGAAGAGATCGATCCGGGTCTCCGCCGCCAAGCGCTGCCCGGCCTATCGATGACGTCGCTCATGTGCGCTCGTGCACCAGTAAGTATTACGACGGCCCATTTCTCTTGAATGCCATCTCTTCCTGTAGGTAATGTCTGGCGTCTGCTTAAGTAATCGCCTGATTTTTCCTTTGCCGTATCTTGTGCCCTACTGGCGCGCCAGGATTGCGGGCGTGAGAACGGCCTCTCTCAGGGAGGCTCTTTATGGCCGTGTCAACAACCTACAGCGCCACGCCGATCACGGCGCCAAAATCGATCTCGACCGACATCAACCAGCAATACAATCCATCCGCCGTGACGACGGCGACGGGCCAGACCGCCGTGTTCTATGTGAGCGGCACGGGTGACTTGTCCGCGAGATTGGCCGACGGCAAGGGAAACCCGCTCGGCTCGCCCGTTTTGGTATCCGCCGCCGTCGACTCGTCCGATCAGCCCGGCGTCGCCGTTCTGACCAACGGCAACATCGTCGTCACGTGGGCGAACAGCACCGCGACGCAGGACGTCTTCTTTCGGGTCTATGATGCCAATCTCAACCCGTTGACGGCCGTGACAGCCGCGGAGACCAACACCTTCAGCAGTCTCCGCCCTGATGTCGCCGCCCTCGCAGGGGGCGGTTTCGCGATCACATGGGAACGGCGGTTCAACGCCACCGACCACGATGTGATGTTTCGACGGTTCGACGCGTCCGGAGCAGCCATCGATCCCTTGCCGATCGACAGCAACGGAATCCCGCTCGACAACGGCGCCGCATACGACGAGCGTCCTGCGATTGCCGGTCTTGCGGACGGTGGCTTCGCCATCGCCTTCAACCGTCTCAACACCGTGACGAGCGATACGGCGATGTGGGCCGCGGTTCGAAACGCGGATGGAAGCGTCCGCTCCGCGGCGGCGCAATTCGACGGGCTGGGCGCGGTCAATCGGGACGGCGACGTGGTGGCGTTGCCGAACGGCCAATTCCTCGTCAGCTATGAGGATTCGAGCTGGACCGGCGTCGTCACAAACGCCGACATCAGCACGGCGCGGTTCGCGGCCACCGGCGTATTTCAGGCCGTCGTGCGGGCGACGCAAGCGCCGATCAACGACGGCAATGTGGCGAGCGCCGTGTCTCCCGACGGGTATACGTTCATCAACGTCACGGACAGCGGCGGCGGCATCTACAACATCAATGGATCGCTGATTTCTCCGACCGGCGACTTCGTCGCTCGAGACGAAGTGATCGCCGCGACGGTCGGCGACGAGTTCTGGGGGAGCGCGAACTGGCTCGACGCATCGCATGTGATGGCGACCTATGGCGCCAACCCGCCGGCCACCGGAGCCGACTCGGGCGGCGGCGTCGTGGCCAGGCTCATCGAGATCTCGCGCGCGACGTATGGCGACAGTGCGAACGACGCGATCACGTTCACGGCGGACGGCATCATCGACTACATCGACGCCGGCGGCGGCAACGACACCATCAATGCAGGGCGCGCGGACGACACCGTCAACGGCGGCGCGGGCGACGACGTCGTCGATGGCGGCGTCGGCGCGGATTACATGGACGGCGGGCTCGGCGACGACACCATTCTCGTCGACAATGCGTTGGACGTGGTCGTCGAAGGCGTCGGACGCGGCTTCGACACGGTGCGATCCGCTATCTCGTTGACGCTTGCGGCCGGAGCCGAGGTCGAGGCCCTCAGCGCCAACGGTCTCGGCGCTTTCACCCTCGTCGGCAACGGCTTCGGCAACGCCATCAGCGGCGCCGATTCGAGCGACATTCTCGACGGCAAGGCCGGCAACGACGTTCTGAAAGGCAATGCCGGCAGCGACAGGCTGCTCGGCGATCTCGGCGACGATACCTTGCTCGGCGATTCGGGCGGCGACAAACTCTTCGGCGGGCTCGGCATCGACCAGCTGACGGGCAATTCCGGCAAGGACTTCTTCGCCTTCGCCACGAAATTGAACAAGACCACCAACGTCGATCGCATCACCGATTTCTCGGTCAAGGACGACACGGTCTGGCTCGACAACGCGATCTTCAAGAAGCTTGGAAAGAGCGGCACCGAATCGAAGCCCGTGAAAGTGAACAGCGATTTCTTCACCATCGGGTCCAAGGCCGCCGACGCCAACGACTATCTGATCTACAACAAGAAATCGGGCGCGCTGTATTACGATGCGGACGGATCGGGAAAAGGTGCGGCCATCCTGTTCGCGAAGCTCTCGCCCAATCTCAAACTGACGGACAAGGATTTCTACGTCATCTAGGCGTTCGTTCGTCGAAGACGTCAAGGTATCCGCCGCCGCGCTCCGCGACGGCGGACCTTCGTTTTCATTGCAGCTTCGTCGGTGACGGCAGGCCCGAGGATCGATCTTCCTCGTAGGTGGCGCTGCAATCGCCGGAGCGCACCGGAAACACTGCGTATTCCATCCCCTTGATGGTTTCTTCCGTGAAGGCGAGCTTTTCTCCCGCACATTCCACCACCGTCATGCGATGGCCGGACGACCAGAGCGGCAACATCGCCACGATCGAGAGAGCGCCGAGGCCGACTTCGACTTCGAAACTGAGCGTGCGGTCGGTCCAGGCGATCTGATCGAAACGGGATGTCGCACGCCCGTCGAGCCAGCGCAGCAATTGGGCCGCCGATATCAGCGGAACGTCACGCTCTTTTGCGATCGAGACCACCGCGTCGAAAAACCCGTCGGTGTAGTCGTAATAGGTTCCGAATGCGCCGAAGAATTGTTCGTCCCCGAGCGCCCTGTCGATCAGAAAGCGGATTCCCTCGCCGTGATCGATGCCGTTCTCATTCACGAGATGCGTGGTCGCCTGGTAGATGTCCAACACCGTGCCGTCGGTATCGGCGAACCGCATGGGAAAGCCCGACCCGGTCATGAACCCGGGCCGCCGCCGGACCCAGGAACCCGGCCAGTAATAGTAGTTCATGTTGAGCCTGATGCCGTGCGCGCGCTCGCTCTTGGCCGTATCGACCCATCCGTTCCAGATGACGCAATGCATGCGGTGGGTCTGTTGGTCGGCGATGCCGATCCCTCTGCCGAAATCCGTCACCTGATGCGAGAGCGCGAGCCCGACGGAGGCGTTGTCCTGGTCGCGACAGCCCGTGTGCAGGTGAATGCCGAATTCGAATCCGGCAGCGGAGTAATCGGCGATCTGCGTGGTCGTGAGCGGCGTGTCGAGCGTGAAGTAAGACGTCGCGCGATAGCATTCCCACAGATCGACGCGACAGGCGGCGGGACTCTYGGCGGCGAGTCTCGAAAAGACATCGAGGGTTCCACGCGCGGTGCCGTGATCGTCACCCGCCAAGACGATGGCGGCGCGCCGTCCGCCCGGCAAATAGCCGAAACGCGGCAACGGGCGCTTGGCCTCGTTCATCGTCAGGATGAGATTGGCGAGAAGACGCTGTTGCTCGTCGGCCTGGGGGATTCCGACCTTCGCCATGTCGAGGTGATCGGGAAAGAACAGATCGTTCGTCCGGCGCGGCGGCAAGCCGTCGCGTTCTTGGTTGATCCAGTCCGGATTGCCCTGGCGGGTCAGAATGACGGATTGCGCGAGATCGTAGGCGAAAGCCGCCGCGTGCCCGGCTCCGACCTTGCGCAACGTGACCGCGGGATTCCCGGTCGGCTGGCCGGCGGCCTCGAAAAGATGCGCGATCGTCGTGCCGTCCAGACGGTCGTAACGGCGCGCGACGACACGCAATTGCAGCGTATCCTGAACGATGCCCCGGCTCGCCGCGCTTTCGGGATCGGCGCGCAGATATCCGTTCGGGACGGGGGGTCCCACCTCCGCCAATCCGAACAGGGACAGCTTTTCTCCCGTGGGCTCGAAGGCGATGAGGTTTCCGCCCTCATTCACCCAATCGGCGAGCACGTCCTGCGGGATCGTGTCGGCTTCGGCATTCGTCACGATCACGATGTCGGCGGATTCCAATCGCTGCGGCGTCACGTCGGATGCCCTGATCATAGAGAACAGGTTGAGACCCTCGGCGCGCAAGATCTCGGCATAGTAGGAACCGGAGGGATGTCGCGGATCCGTGACGACGAGAATCGGCGTGGCGTCAGGCTCCGGCGGATCGAGCGGCACATAGGTGTCGAACTGCGTCACCACGCCCACGGAGAGCGGAAGGCCCCAGGTGCTGTGCGGACGAAACCGAGCATCCTCGCCGATTTGCAGGCTGTAGGTCGTGTTAGCGCGCAACCTGTTCTTCGGTGTCACCTGAGCGATCCGCCGTCGCGCGTCGTAAGTCACGCGCGTCGCAACGGCGGCGGCGTCACCGTCACGAAGCACGATGGTGCCGCTGCTGATCGTCTCGCCGGCCATGGGCCGCGAGAAAGAAATCGCGATGCTCGTGTCAGGATAGACGCCATGCGCTTCGTTCGAGGGCGTGACGGCGACCACGAGAGGCGTCAACCGCACCAGACCGAGCCAGAGAAACGCTGCGAACGCTACAGTACAAGCGCCGACAAGGATCGCGGACCAAGAGCGCATGCTCGCCTCCGAATGATGAGAACAGACATCATTCCTGTCATGCGGCCAAGAATCAGCCCCTCCTATCCCAAATATGGCCGATCTAATTCGTTTGAGATGCACCATGGGCTTGGGGTCTCAGCGCAGCGTCAAAAACCCGCGCCGGCTGGACGAACCTTCCGGCAGATTGATTGTGCTTCTTAAGTGGTAGCTCGAAAGAGTTGGCATCGTTTCATGCACTTCCCACCAAACGCGATGCGAGGTCACCGCAGATCGGTGGCATCGTGGCCGTTCGTCCCGTCCACGACCGAGCTCTGCAGCCGCGCTGCTAGGACGCAAGTTGAGCGAGGAACTTCGGCATTGCTCCGTTTGTTGGACGCTCAGCAGAAACGTCCTTCAGGAGGGCGCAATGGCTTTCTCCATCAAGGTCCCACTCATCGGCCTCGCGACGCTCGCGTTGGGATTTGCGGCTCCGATCGAATCGGCGGATGCGCAATTCGGCGGCCATGGTTTCCGTGGCGGCGGTGGGTTCCACGGCGGCGGTTTTCGGGGCGGCGGTTTTCGAGGTGGTGGGTTCCAGGGCGGCGGCTTCAGAGCTGGCGGTTTTCATCCCGGTTGGGGTGGAGGCGTGAGGCCAGGGTGGGGTGGCGGTATCAGACCGGGCTTCGGTTATCGACCGGCCGTCTACGCTCGGCCGGCCTACGGCTGGGGTGGCTACAGACCGGTGAACGTGTGGCGGCCACGCTATTACGGCTACCGCTCCCCGTCATACGGGTACGGCTACCGCTACCCGTCATATGGGTACGGCTACCCGGCCTATTACGGCGGCTATGGTTATGGCTACGGCTATCCGGGTTACGGTTATTACAACGACGGCGGCGGCGCGGTGGTGGCCGGCCTGATCGGCGGCCTTGCGATCGGAGCCATCGCCAATGCGGTCAATCAACCGACCTATCGCCGGTCGTATTACCGCACGGCCTCCAATTGCCATGACGTTCGTCGCAGGATCGTGAACCGCTACGGACACGTATCCCATCGGTGGGTCCAGGTCTGCCGCTAGGAGCGAGGGTCGCCGCCATCCAAGGTTGACGGCGACGCGTTGCGCGCGAGTTGATGCGTGAGGCGGGACAGGGTACAGCCCCTGATCGGCACAGCTTGGATCTCCTCATGACAACGCGCTTTCATCGCGGCGACCTGCCTTCGGACTATCAGCCCGGCCCGGCGATCGCGATCGACACCGAGACGCTCGGTCTCAACCCGCACCGGGATCGCCTCTGCGTCGTGCAGATCTCGAAGGGCGACGGCTCGGCCGACGTGGTGCAGATCCTGAAGGACGGACCCGTGCCGCAGAATCTGGTGCGGGTGCTGGGGGACGAGAGCGTCCTCAAGATCTTTCATTTCGCCCGCTTTGATCTGGCGGTGCTGTTTCACGCGTTCGGCGTCATGCCGCGTCCGGTGTATTGCACGAAGATCGCGTCGCGCCTGACGCGCACGTACACGGATCGGCACGGCCTCAAGGATCTGGTGCGCGAATTGCTGGGCGTCGAGCTTTCCAAGCAGCAGCAATCCTCCGACTGGGGCGCGGAGACCCTGAGCCAGGCTCAGCTCGACTACGCAGCGTCAGATGTACTCTATCTCCACGCCTTGCGCGAAAAGCTCGATCGGGTGCTGGCGCGCGAGAATCGCAGCGGCGTGGCCCAGCATTGCTTCGATTTTCTGCCGACCCGCTCCCAGCTCGATCTCATGGGATGGCCCGAGACCGACATCTTTTCCCACTCTTGACGCGTATTTAAGCTTTGTGAGCTAGTTCCTATATTCAGGACGAACTGTATAACGGCCACAACTTCGCCATGGCGGTACGTCATGGCGCACGTGAGTTTTGGCTGCGAGGGATTTTGGTGACGGACGGGCGAGGAATGGCGCAAGGGATGGCCATCGACGGCGCATTGGCGACGAGCCGACGGGCGCGTACGCGTGCCTTCTCGAAGGCGCGGCGCCATTCGCGTTGGGTCCGTTTCGCCAAATGGGCGATTCCCCTCGGATCGCTTCTCGCATTCGGCGCCTTGATGTTCGTGGTCATCTACGATCCGTTCCGCAGCATCCAGGGCCTGACGCTGGGCGCCGTCTCGGTGTCCGGCACGCAGGTGACCATGGAAAGCCCCCGGCTGACCGGTTACCGTAACGACAACCGACCCTACGAAGTGACGGCCACCGCCGCGACCCAAGACGTGCGCCAGCCCCATATCGTCGAGTTGAAGGATATGCGGGCTCGTCTCGCCACCGACGACCGGGGCACGATGGCGCGCCTCGAAGCGGCGGTCGGCGTCCTCGATACGCAGAAGGAACAGATGCAGCTCAAGTCCGACGTGCGGGTGCGCACGGATAACGGGCAGGAAATGGAGCTGCGTTCCGCCTTCATCGACTTCAAGGCCGGCAGCGTGGTATCCACCGATCCGGTCAAGGTTTTCCTCGGCAACGGCACGATCGAGGCGAAAGGAATCCGCGTGACCGACAACGGCAAGGCCATTCAATTCGACGGACGGGTGCACGCCGTCTTCGAAAGCAGCCAGGCTCCTGCGGGCGGCGCTTCGGCGACGCCCGGCCAACCCGGGTCATTCGGCGGCGCTTCAACCATACCCGGCCAACCGGCGTCACCGTCCGCTCAACCCTCAACACCGCGTCCATGATCATGTTCAAACACGTCGCGCTCGTCGCAGGCGCTCTTCTTCTCACCCACCCCGCGCTGGCCCAGGCCAGCAAAGAACGCGCGGCGGGCTTCGGCAATTTCGGTTCCAGCAAGGAGCCGATCAAGATCGATGCGGACAAACTAGACGTCTACGACAAGGAAGGCCGCGCGGTCTTTTCCGGCAACGTCGTCGCCGTTCAGGGCGACAGCACGATGAACTGCACGCTGATGACCGTCTTCTACGAGCAGAAGAAGGACGAGGCAGGCAACAAGTCCGCGATGCCGACGAGCCAGGGCGCCGACGACAGCTCGATCAAGAAGATCGATTGCAAGGGACCGGTCACCATCGTCTCCAAGACGCAGGTCGCCACGGGCAAGGACGCTACGTTCGATCGTGAGAACAACAAGATCTATCTCATCGGCGACGCCGCCTTGAGCGACGGGCCGAATGTCACGCGCGGCGAACGCGTGGTGTATGACCTCAACACGGGTGTCGCCAACGTCGAGACCAAGCCCGGCGGCCGCGTGAAGGCGCTCTTCGTGCCCGGCAGCGGCTCCGATGCGACCCAGCAGGGCGCCAAGGGCAAAGACGGCAAAGACGCCAAGGACACCAAGGCCAAGCCGGCGACCCGCTGAGGGACGATCCGGTTGAACATCCGATGATAGAGACGATTGCGTGAAACCCTTCTTCAACCGTAACGCGAAGGCCGGTTCGACCGGCACGCCTCCTCCCCACGTGTCGGTTCTCGACGCGTCCGAGGGTTTCGAGGATGCGGCGCGACGCGCGCACGACGATCGCCCGTTCGGCGGACCCGGCGTTCTCGCGGTCAAAGGTCTGCAAAAAAGCTATCGCGGCCGCACCGTCGTCCACGAAGCAGCGTTGAACGTCCGCGCCGGCGAAGCCGTCGGATTGCTCGGGCCGAACGGCGCCGGCAAGACCACGATTTTCTACATGATCACCGGCCTCGTCTCAGCCGATCGCGGCGTCATCAGCCTCGACGGGCACGATGTGACGACGCTGCCGATGTACCGCCGCGCCCGCCTCGGCATCGGCTACCTGCCGCAGGAAGCCTCGATCTTTCGCGGCCTGAACGTGGAAGACAACATCCGCGCCGTGCTCGAAGTGGTGGAGCCGAGCAAGAAAGAGCGCGAGCGCAAACTCGATGCGCTCCTCGAAGAATTCAACATCACACGTCTGCGCAAGGCGCCGTCGATCGCCTTGTCGGGCGGCGAGCGCCGACGCTGCGAAATCGCCCGTGCGCTCGCAGGTGAACCGACCTTCATGTTGCTCGACGAGCCGTTTGCCGGCATCGATCCGATCGCCGTCGGCGACATCCAGAATCTCGTCCGCCACCTGACGCGGCGCGGCATCGGCGTTCTGATCACCGATCACAACGTGCGCGAGACGCTCGGCCTCATCGACCGCGCCTACATCATCCATTCCGGACGCGTGCTGACGGAAGGCCATCCTGACGCCATCGTGGCGAACGAGGATGTGCGCCGCCTCTATCTCGGTGAGGATTTCCGCCTGTAGAGGCTTGTCGCATCAAGCGTGGCCCATACGCCTCCAAAGCGTGGCCTTGATGCAGGGAGCGTTCTCAGGGTGGGCGTTCTCAGGGTGGGCGTTCTCTGATCGAAATGCCTCGCAAACAGGCAGCACGCCGCTGCTTTGAGCACCCCGCCGGCCCTATCGTCTTTGTCCCGTGTGCGAGCCCCCGTAAGATCGTGGGGGTGCAAGAAGCATGCCGAAGGGCGTCGCGATGGCCGGAATGCAACGTATGGAGTTCCGCCAGGCCCAGAGCCTGGTGATGACGCCGCAGCTCGTGCAGGCGATCAAGCTTCTTCAGCTGTCGCATCACGAACTCAAGGCTTATGTGGACGGCGAACTCGAACGCAACCCGCTGTTGCAAGCTGAAGGTTCTGCGGGCCCCGATGATGCGGTCTCGCAAATATCGTCCGGCGCTTCTCCGGTCGCGCCCGCGCCACGGGGCGAGACGGGACTGGGCGGCCCGGGCCTCTCGACGATGTCGACACGCGGCTCCGCTGCGCGAACCTCTCACGACGGCTTGTCGGGATTCGAGACGAGCGTCGCGGCTCCGGTCAGTCTCGCCGATCACCTCGAACGACAACTCGAATTGACGTCGCTCGACCGCGAGGAGCGCGCCGTCGGACGCCACATCATCCACAGCCTCGACGAGGCGGGCTATCTGCGCGATGGGCTGGACGCGATCGCCGAGCGTCTCGGCGCCGCTCGCGAACAGGTCGAGCGTGCGCTCGCCGTGATCCAGACCTTCGATCCCGCCGGCATCGGCGCGCGCGATCTCGCGGAATGCCTTGCGCTGCAATTGCGCGAACGCAACCGCTACGATCCGGCAATGGCTGCTCTCTTGACCCGTCTCGACCTCGTCGCCCGACGCGACTTCGCGGCCTTGAAACGGATCTGCGGCGTCGACGAGGACGACCTCGCCGAAATGCTCCGCGAGATCCGAGGTCTCGAGCCCAAGCCGGGTCTCGCGTTCGGGCCGCCGCAATCGGCGTGCGTCGCACCCGACATCATGATCAGGGAAGCTGCCGACGGCACGCTCGTGATCGACCTCAACCCCGACACCCTGCCGCGCATTCTCGTCGACCGAACCTATCATGCGCAGGTGTCGCGCTGCGTGCGCAAGGACGAAGATCGGATCTTCCTATCCGATTGTCTGCAAAGCGCGCACTGGCTCAAGCGCAGTCTCGATCAGCGGGCGCGAACGATCCTCAAGGTCGCCACCGAAATCGTGCGGCGTCAGGAGGGATTTTTCCGCCACGGCGTCTCCCATCTCCGGCCCCTGACCTTGAAGGCGGTCGCGGATGAAATCGGCATGCACGAATCGACCATCTCCCGTGTCGCCGCGAACAAGACCTTCGGTACGAATCGCGGCGTCTTCGAGATGAAGTATTTCTTCACTGCGGCCATCGCCGGTTCACCGGGCTGCGATACACACGCGGCAGAAGCCGTGCGCCACCGCATTCGCAATCTGATCGAGGCCGAATCGCCAACCGCGATTCTGTCCGATGACGCACTGACCGCCAGCCTCAAGCGCGAGGGTATCGATATCGCGCGCAGGACCGTCGCGAAATACAGAGAAGCGTTGCGAATTCCTTCCTCCACCGACCGTCGCCGGATGAAACGCAGCGCCTGAGCCGGCTCGTCGAACGTTTGCGATTTCGGTGGGTCAGGGGTTGCAGCCGAGGGCCCAAAAGGCGGAACGATCTTCGTCGCCGTTCGCAGTTCACCTCACCGGAACAGGTCAAGTTTCAAGCGGTTGCACCGATTCGCTGCAATCCTGTCGCAGCTGAGCGGCTGGCTCGACGAATTACTGCCGTCAAGTCTTGTTTTGGCGTGCGGAACACGCATCATCTGATAAGGTACGAGAGCTGGCATCGATCTTCGAAGCTGGCCGCATCGGGAGGATGACGATGGCGTTGAGGGTATCCGGGAAGAATCTCGATATCGGTGAAGCCCTTCGGAATCAGGTTTCAGAGCGACTGTCCAACGCACTTCAGAAATACTTCGATGGAAATTATTCCGGTCATGTGACGGTGACCAAGGACGGGGCCGGTTTTCGCACCGACTGCGTTCTGCATTTGACGTCCGGCACGACGTTGGAAGCATCCGGCGCTGCCCACGACGCCTATGCCAGCTTCGACCAGACCGCCGAGCGGATCGAGAAGCGGCTGCGACGCTACAAGCGCCGTCTCAAGGAACGCCAGCCATCGCAAAACGGTCGCAGCCAAGCGGTCGAGACGCCGTACTCGGTCCTCGAAGCACCGACGGACGAATCAGCCGAAGAGGACGCCTACCATCCCGCCATCATCGCCGAGACCACGAAGGCGTTGCACCGGTTCTCGGTCAGCGACGCCGTGCTGGAGCTGGACATGCTGGGGTCGACGGCGCTGGTTTTTATCCACGCTAGCACCGGCCGCGTGAACGTCGTATACCGCCGGGGCGACGGGGCGATCGGCTGGGTCGATCCGCCGCCAGGCCAAGCTTGAGAGCGACTAGCCTGAGATCCGAATTGGCCCGAGATTTGCTTGGAAGAGGCGCGGGGCCGAAATGGCTTCACCATCTTATGCGGCGCGATCGATGCCTTTGCTCGACTTCCTAGACCCACAAGCCGTTCTGCCTACGTTGAGGGCAAACAGCAAGAAACACGCTCTGCAGGAATTGGCCGCCCAGGCGGCGCGGCTCACGGGCCTCGACGAGCGCGTGATCTTCGAAGCTCTGCTTCAGCGCGAGCGGCTCGGCTCGACCGGGATCGGCGACGGGATCGCCATCCCGCACGGCAAGTTGCCCGGCCTGACGCGCATTTTCGGCCTCGCCGCCCGCCTCGAAAAGCCGATCGATTTCGAAGCGCTCGATGCCCAACCGGTGGATGTGTTGTTTCTTCTGCTCGCGCCCGAGGGCGCCGGGGCCGACCATCTCAAGGCCCTCGCCCGCGTCGCCCGCGTCCTGCGCGAACCCGGAATCGTCGATCGGGTGCGCACCACGCGCGACAAGGAAGCGCTCTATTCCGTCCTGACCGAGCTGCCCGCCCCCCGGGCCGCCTGACGCCCAGGAACTTCTCCCGATGTCCGATGCGCACGACTTTTTCCTGTTCCTCGCAACGGCGTTGCTGATCGCCGTCGTTCCCGGCCCAGGGATCTTCTACGTCGCCGCGCGCACCCTCGCTGGCGGGCGCGGCGAGGGCCTCGCCTCGAGCTTCGGCACAGGGATCGGCGGTCTCGTCCATGTCTTGGCGGGGGCGGCCGGCGTGTCGGCGCTCGTCATGGCCAGTGCCGACGCGTTCACGCTGCTCAAGCTCGCGGGCGCCGTCTATCTCGTCTGGCTCGGCGTGAAGACCCTGCGGGAGGCTCGCCTCGACGCGCCCGCAGCCGTGGCGACCACCGGAGCCGCCTCTGCACTGCGCCAGGGGATCGTCGTCGAAGCGCTGAATCCCAAGACTGCCGCCTTCTTCCTCGCCTTCATCCCGCAATTCGTCGATCCGGCGGCGGGCCATGTCGCCATTCAATTCATCGTGCTGGGCCTGATCACGGTGTCGCTCAACACGGCGGTCGACGTGGTCGTCGCCTTTGCGGCTTCCCGCGCTCGCGACGGCCTCGTCTCACGGCCGACCCTGATCAGACGCCTGCGCCAAGGATCGGGGCTGGTCCTATGCGGTTTAGGCGCCTCGCTCGCCCTCGCGCGCCGCGCCGCCTGACGCCCACGATCGGCGCGCCAACCGGGTAGACGAGCGATTATTCTCCCGCGGCGTCATCACCAGGTCTGCCCCGGTGACATCTCTCATGTGGGGCGCCGTGCTTTTCTCAGTCGAGGTGGCCGGGACAAGCCCGGCCATGACGGGGTGGGTGTGTGGCCGGGACGAATTTGGCCGGACGGGGTGAAACCTGCCACACGGCCTTAAGGCTTCACCGTCAATTCCCACACGATCTGGACGTTCGCGCGGTAACGCAGGGTGGCCGGCGGGACGATCGGCATGGCGTCCGGTGTCGCCTTGGCGGCGGCCATCATGCGCATGTCGGATGCTTCCATCTGGAAGGGCTGGGCGGAGCCGTCGCGGATCTCCATCAATCGTCCGAGGCCGGCGCCTGCGGCGTTGGCATAGAGCTCGGCCTGGCGTTTGGCGTCCTTCACGGCTGCTTCGCGGGCCTTGTCCTCGCCCTCCTCCTGGCGATCGAGACCGAAGGAGACCGACTGGAACAGCATGTCGCCGCTCGCCAGAATTTCACCCGCGAGCTTGCCCACACCATCGAGATCGGTGGTCTTGATGCGCAACTGGTGGTTTGCCGTGAATTTCGGAATGCGGGTCTTGCGCGCTTCGCTGCTGTTCTCCGGCTCGTAGGAGCGGAAGACCTGGAAATTGAGCGTCCGGATATCCTCCTTCTTGACCCCGATCGCCTGCAGGCGCGCCAAGACTTTTTCGGAGGCCGCGCGGTTCGCCTCGGCGGCTTGCGCGACGGTGTCGGCCTGGGTCGACACCGCAACGATCAAATTGGCGAAGTTCGGCTTCAACTCCGCTTCCCCCGTTCCCATCACGCTGACCGTCGCCGGCCGCGGTCGGTCGGCCTGGGCAACAGCGGCGTGGGGCAAGGTGAGTGCGACGGTGGAGAGGGTCAGTGCGGCGAGCGTTGCCGCCTTGGCCAAGCGCATGGTGTCATCCCTTACAAAAAACCGCTCCGCTTTCAGCGGAACGGACGCCTTACAAAAAACCGCTCCGCTTTCAGCGGAACGGACGCCTTACAAAAAATCGCTCCGCCTTTTCGGCGGAGCGGGAAGCGTCATCGGCCTGTCTTCACCCGGGTCCACAGCCGCGTGACCGTGCGCTGGGCGCGGTCGTCGTAGGCCGTGTTGGTGAACAGGCGCTTGAATGTCGCCTCGTCCGGATAGATGCCGGGATCGTTGAGGATCTCCGGCTTCACGAGTGGCTTCGCGGCCTGATTGCCCGAAGCATACGAGACAAAATTCGTGTTCATCGCGGCGATTTCGGGGCGCATCATGAAATTGATGAATTCATGCGCTTCCGCGACATTCTTCGCATCCGCCGGGATGGCGAAGCTGTCGAACCACATCAGGGCGCCCTCGCGCGGGATGATGTAGGCGATCTCGACGCCGTTCTTGGCTTCCTCGGCGCGTTTGCGGGCCTGGATCATGTCGCCGGAATAGCCGACCGCGACGCAGATGTCGCCGTTGGCGAGCGCGTTGATGTATTCCGACGAATGGTACTTCTGGATGTTGCCGCGGACGCGAAACAAAGCGTCTCCCGCCTTGGTGAGATCGTCGGCGCGMTTCGAATCCGGATTGAGGCCGAGATAGGACAGGACACCCGGGAACAGATCCTCCGGTGAATCGAGCATGTAGATGCCGCAGGCCTTGAGCTTGGAGGCGAGCTCGGGCTTCAGCACGAGATCCCACGTGTTGAGCGGAACGTCGCCGAGAATGTCGCGCACCTTCTTGACGTTGATGYCGATGCCYGTCGTCCCCCACATGTAATTGACCGCGAACTGGTTGCCGGGATCGAACACCGAAAGCCGCTGCGCGATGTCGGGCCATGCGTTGGCGAGGTTCGGGATCTTGGCCTTGTCGAGCTTGCGGAACACCTTCGCACCGATCAGGCGCTGCAGGAACGGACCCGAGGGCACGACGATGTCGTAGCCCGATTTGCCCGCCAGAAGTTTCGTCTCGACGATCTCGTTGTTGTCATAGGTGTCGTAGACAACCTTGATGCCGGTGGTCTTGGTGAATTCGTCGAGCGCCTTGGGGTCGACGTAATCAGACCAGTTGTAGACGTTCACGACGCGCTGCTGCGCGCTGGCCCCGGTCATCAGGCCGAGGGTGAGAGCGATAGAGACGAAAAGACGGTTCATCGAAGGCGGACCTCCCGCAGGTTGAAACACAACCCCCGGAGGCTAGGAAATTCCAACCGTCGTTACAATCGGCGAGGGACCTCGATCCGGCTTCGCCTGTGCATGGCTCAGGCCGCCCTGCGGGCGACGCCGGCGAGGCGTTCGAGACCGGCGTCGAGAGTCGAATCCTTCTTGGCGAAACAGAAGCGCACGACGTTCTTGACCGCGCCCTGCGCGTAGAAAGCGGAGACCGGGATCGCCGCCACCCCGTGATCGGAGACGAGGCGACGGCAGAACGCGACGTCGTCGGTCTCGCCCAAGGGCGCGATGTCGATGTTCAGGAAATAGGTGCCCTGGCTCGGAATGACGTCGAAGCCGAGCGTTTCGAGACCTGCCGTGAATCGATCGCGGCTCCTCGCGAAGTCGCGCCGCATGGTCTCGAAATAGCTGTCGTCCTTGGCAAGACCGTACGCCACGGCCGTCTGCAGGTTCGGCGGCGTCGTGAAGGTGAGGAACTGGTGGGATTTCGCGAGCACCTTCATGATGTGAGGCGCGGCGCACACGAACCCGACCTTCCACCCGGTGAGGCTGAAGATCTTGCCGGCGGAGCCGATCTTCACGGATCGTTCCCGCATGCCCTCGAGGCCCAGCACGGATTGGTGGCGACGGCCGTCGAACACCACGTGTTCCCAGACCTCGTCCGAAATCACGATGGCGTCGTGGCGGCGGCAGAAATCGGCGAGGAGCGCCAGATCCTCGGGCGAAAAGATCGTCGCGGTCGGATTGAGCGGGTTGTTGAACAAGACGGCCTTCGTCTTGGGTGAAAACGCCTTGGCGAGCGCCTCCTCGGTCAGGCGAAAGTGCGGCGGCTGCAGGGTGACGAACCGCGGGACGCCGCCGGCGAGGCGCACGAGCGGAAGATAGGCGTCGTACATGGGCTCGAACATCACGACCTCGTCGCCCGGTTCGACGATGCCGAGAATCGCACCGGCGAGCGCCTCCGTCGCGCCGGACGTCACCATCACTTCCGAGGTCGGATCGRGGCTGAGACCCTGCCAATGGCGATAATGGTCCGCGATGGCCTGGCGCAACTCGGGAATACCGAGCATCGAGGGATATTGATTGTAGCCGTTAAGCACGGCCTCTGCCGCCTTGCGCCGCACATCCTCCGGTCCCGGATCGTCCGGAAAGCCCTGCCCGAGATTGATGGCGCCGGTTTCGCGCGCGAGGCTCGACATCACTTCGAACACGGTCGTCGGCAGGTTGGCGAAGAGGGGGTTCATGCGATTCTCGTCGGTTCCTGAAGCCTTGGGCGAACCGTTTCGTATCACGCTCTCTCCTCGGATCGAACAGACATCTCGCCGCCGGCTCCGCGAGGGCGGAGTCGCACATCCCCTTCCTGTCGTCACCGGGCTTTTCCGTGCCGAGCGAGAGCCCGGAATGGCGAGGGCTCCCATGCCAACTCCATGCCAACCTTGACGGCAGAACGGTCGGCGCTACCCTTCCTGGCCGTCGCGGAGCAGCCTTGATGTCCCTCTCGCTCTATCTCCACCCGCTCGCCTCCTTCTGCTGGAAGCCGCTGATCGCCCTGTACGAGAGCGGCGTTCCCTTCGAGCCCATCGTCGTCGATCTCGGCGACGACGCGTCGCGGACGGCTTTCGAGGCGGTCTGGCCGATCGGGCGGTTTCCGGTGCTGCGCGACGACGCGGCGAACCTCACCGTTCCGGAATCGAGCATCATCATCGAGTATCTCGCCGGCCAATATGCGACCGCGTCGCCCCTCGTCCCTCGGGATCCGGACAAAGCGCGGGACGTGCGGTTCTGGGACCGTTTCTACGATCTCTACGTCAACGAACCGATGCAAAAGATCGTCACCGACCGCCTTCGCCCGGAGGGCAAAAACGATCCGCACGGGGTCGCAGCCGCGCGGGCGCTGCTTACGAAAGCCTATGGCATCATCGAGAAGGAGATGGGCCAGCGGACCTGGGCCGCGGGTGAGACTTTCACCATGGCCGATTGCGCGGCGTCGCCGGCGCTGTTCTATGCCGACAAGGTCATGCCGCTCGCCGGGCGCTGCGAAAACGGCGCCCGCTATCTTGTCCGTCTGATGGAGCGCCCGTCCTTTGCCCGCGTGCTCAAGGAGGCGCAACCCTATTTTGCGATGTTCCCTCAAGAGAAGTCAGAGCGGGACGAGCAACCGCCGGGGTGACACCAGGGCGCGCTGTTGCTATCGCCAGTGCGAACGCAGAACCTTGACCTCATGCCCTCCTCGCGGCCGATTCTCATTCTTGGCCTGATGCTCCTCGTCGGGCTGCTGGCCGTCGCGTCGCTCGCCATCGGTCCGGCGCCGATTTCGGCCGTCGATTCGGTGCGCGCCCTGGTACAGGATCTCGGCAGCGCGACCATCGTGGTGCGGGAAATCCGCCTGCCGCGGACGCTGCTTGCGCTGATGATCGGGTGGATCTTCGGACTCACCGGCGCCGCCCTGCAGGGACTTCTGCGCAACCCGCTCGCCGATACGGCCGTGTTCGGCGCCCCGCAGGCCGCCGCCTTCGGCGCCGTCGCGGTGCTCTATTTCGGCCTCGTCGGTGCGTTGTCCTGGGCCCTGCCGCTCGCCGCCATTTGCGGCGCTCTGGTCTCGATCGCGCTCGTGGTCCTCGTCGCCGGCCGTAGCACCACCAACGT
>NZ_JBFUKD010000014.1:0-23331 GCF_056401005.1 Microvirga sp. P4_G7
ACGCGAGACCTTGCGCGATGCATTGTTCTTATGAACAAGGCCACGCTGGGCGGCACGCATCATCTCGGGCTCGGCAGCGCGCAGAGCGGCCAGAGCATCGCTCTGGTTTC
Source organism: Microvirga sp. P4_G7 (assembly GCF_056401005.1). Taxonomy (NCBI): domain Bacteria; kingdom Pseudomonadati; phylum Pseudomonadota; class Alphaproteobacteria; order Hyphomicrobiales; family Methylobacteriaceae; genus Microvirga; species Microvirga sp. P4_G7. The sequence continues at coordinate 111 of NZ_JBFUKD010000014.1, forward strand.
CGGCGGCAATCGCTTCCTCGACCTTGCGGACGAAGGTCCGCATACGGCTGCGGCGCGAACGGTTGACCGCGGTGCGCTTCGCGATCTTGCGGGTCATTTTCTTGGCCGACACGGTGTTGGCCATGGCCTGTCCTCGTCTTTCAAATTCCGATGCGTCGCGCCTGTGAACTCATGTCCCGGCGATGATCGGTGATGTGGAAACTGGAGAGCCCGCGACGGACGCGGGCTCATGTGTGGCGGCTTATAGACTCAAGGAGAGGCAATCGTCAACGCCGGCATGCCTTTCAGCGTCAAAAAAGCGCCCTCAGCGCCAGTCGCCACGGATTGGCGGGGTCGAGCAGGAGGCGAAGGGCCATCAGACCCGAAACGACGACCAGGAGCGGCCGGATCAGGCGGGACCCGAGCCGCATGGCCAGCCGTGAGCCGATCTGCGCGCCGATGAAGGACGCACCAGCCATGACGAGGCCGATCGGCCACACCACGGCGCCCGTCGCGGCAAAGAGAGACAGCGACCCCAGATTGCTCGCCAGATTGAGGAGCTTGGTATGAGCCGTCGCGCGCACGACGCCGTACCCGAGCAGCATCACGAAGGCGAGCATATAAAAGGAGCCGGCGCCGGGTCCGAAAATGCCGTCGTAGAACCCGATGGCGACAGGAGCGGTGAGACCGAAGGTCAAGGCGGTCATGCGGGCGGTCGCGTCCGCGTCGCGCACTTTGGGGGAAAGGGCGAAGAAGAGGGCGATGCCGATCAACAGAACCGGGATCGAGACGTCGAGAACCGCGCGCGGCAGGAAGCGTACGCTCAAGGCGCCGGCGATCCCGCTGACGAAGGCGATCGCCGCCAGGGGCGCCGCCGAACGCCAGTCGATGAGGCCCTTGCGCCCGAACGCATAGGTTGCGGAGGCGGCCGCGAACGAGCCCTGAACCTTGTTGGTGGCGATCGCCTGGGCCGGATCCAGCCCCGCCAGAATCAGCGCCGGGACGGTCAAGAGCCCGCCGCCGCCGGCGATCGAATCGACAAAACCGGCCAGCAGGGAGATTGCTGCCAGCGCCGCGAGCATATCGAACCCGAAATCGCCCATCTGTCCGGTCGCCGCGGGCCTACTTGTTCTTGAACTGGGGTGGGCGCTTTTCGACGAAGGCGGCCATGCCTTCTTTCTGATCGGCAGTGGCGAACATGGCATGGAACAGGCGTCGCTCGAAGCGGACGCCTTCGGCCAAGGTCGTTTCAAAGGCCCGGTTGACGCTTTCCTTGGTCATCATGGCGATGGGAAGCGACATCGCGGCGATGGTGTCGGCGGTCTTCATGGCCTCGGCGACGAGATCGGCGACCGGCACGATGCGCGAGACGAGGCCTGAGCGCTCCGCTTCGGCGGCGTCCATCATGCGGCCGGTCAGGCACATGTCCATGGCCTTGGCCTTGCCGACCGCGCGCGTGAGGCGCTGCGATCCGCCCGCCCCGGGCATCACGCCGAGCTTGATCTCGGGCTGCCCGAATTTCGCGTTGTCGCCGGCGATGATGAAGTCGCACATCATGGCGAGCTCGCAACCTCCGCCGAGGGCGAACCCCGCCACGGCGGCGATGATCGGCTTGCGCCGGTTGGCCACCCGGTCCCAGGCGGTGATGAAATCCTCGAGGTAGGTTTGCGGAAACGAGAGGCTGCCCATCTCCTTGATATCGGCCCCGGCCGCGAACGCCTTCTCCGACCCGGTGACGACCACGCAGCCGATACCAGCGTCGGCCTCGAAGCCGTCCAGCGCCAGATTCAGTTCGGCGACGATGGTGGAGTTGAGGGCGTTGAGCGCCTGCGGTCGGTTGAGGGTAATGAGTCCAACCCTACCCCGGGTCTCCACAAGGATCGTTTCGTAAGCCATCGCCGCGCCTCCTCAAAAGCGAGGCTACCGGTAGGCGAGCGCGGGAGGCTCGGCAAGTGACAATTCGCAAAGGCGCCCGACGCGGGCGCTAGACGACGATCTTGCGATAGAGATGCCAGGTCGCGTGGCCGAGAACGGGCAGGACGATCGCCAATCCCACCATCGCCGGCACGAAACCAATGAAAAGGGCCGCCGCGACGATGAGCGCCCAGATCGCCATGGTGCGAGGATTTTCGCGAACGGCCCGGAACGAGGTCCGGATCGCCGTTTCCCCGTCCACATGCCTATCGAGCAGAAGAGGGAAGGAAATCACGCTCAGACAATAGGCCACGATGCTGAAAGCGAGGCCGATCGCATTGCCCACCACGATGAGTGCCCAACCCTGCTTCGTGGTCAGCACCGCCGAGAGGAACGCGCCCATGGAGTCGAAACCCTGGCGACCGAACAGCACCAGATAGAGCATCTGCGCCACCGCGACCCAAACCACGAAAAGGATGGCGAGCAGCAGGCCGAGTTCGACGATGGGGCGGATCGCGGGCGATTGCAGCACATCGGTTGCGTTCTTGACCGAGACCGGCATTCCGCGCTCCCGGCGGCGGCTCAGTTCATAGAGGCCGAGCGCGGCGATCGGGCCAAGAATGGCAAAGCCCGAGACGACCGGAAAGAGAAGGGGAAACAGATTGTACCCGAAGGCGATCCTCGCCAGGAACAGGCCGATGATCGGGTAGAAGATGACCAGGAACACCACATGCGTCGGCATCGCCCAGAAATCGTCAAACCCTTTGCGAAGTGCGTCCTTGAGATCGGAGACATCGATCTTGCGAACCGGCAGCGCCGCCGACGCGTCCGGATCGGACATCTCCCGTTCGGAAACCCCATGACCGGAAACAACGTGGATCTTCACCATGGCAAAGGGCTCCTGAACGAAGATTCGGCATTGCACGAACGGGGCGCGGATAGTTTCGCAGCCTGCTCAATAACAACAGCGACCGGGGGCGTGCCGTTCCACGCTCGAGCTCACCTCTGGCACTTCGGGCAATAGAACGTGGAGCGTCCCGATTGCACGAGGCGGGTCACGGTTCCTGTGCACCGCGGCGTGACGCAAGCTTCTCCTTCCCTGTCGTAGACTCGGAAGCGGTGCTGGAAATAGCCCAGCGTGCCGTCGACCTGGGCATGATCGCGCAGGGTCGAGCCACCCGCCTCGACCGCCTCGTTGAGGACGTCGCGGATGATTTCGGCGAGCCGATGGGCTTTCACAGTCGGCTTGCCCGTCTTGGTCGCAAGCCGGCCGGCCGCCGTCTCCGGGTGCAGACCGGCGCGGTAAAGCGCCTCGCAGACATAGATATTGCCGAGCCCGGCGATCAGGCTCTGGTCGAGGAGGGCGGCTTTCAGGGGCGTGCGTCTGTTGGCGAAGAGGCGCGCAATGGTTTCGCCCGAGAGTTCGTTGCCGAGAGGTTCGATGCCCATTTGCGCGAAATGGCGGCAGCTTTCGATCTCTGCGCGCGGGACGAGATCCATGAAGCCGAAGCGGCGGGTGTCGTTGTAGGTGACCATCGTCCCGTTCGAGAGGGTGAAGACCACGTGGTCGTGGGGGCTCTCCCGACCGGGCTCATGGTAAAAGCTCCCCGGTTCGCGGGTCGCTCCGTCCTTCGTGACCAGAAACCGGCCGGACATGCCGAGATGCATCACCAGCACTTCGCCGGAGGACAGGTCCGCCAGGAGGTATTTGGCCCGCCGGCCCAACGACGTGACGGTCTTGCCCGTGAGCCGTTCGGCGAAACGGTCGGGGAAGGGAAAGCGGAGATCCGGGCGGTTCTGGACCACTTTGGCGAAGCGGGCGCCGACCATGGCTGGCTCCAGGCCACGGCGGACGGTTTCGACTTCAGGCAGCTCCGGCATCAACCATCTCTCTTGCTCGACCCCTCCTTCACATAGCCATTCGGTCACGCTTCCGCTATGGATCGGCCAAGACGATTGGAAACGATCCCGTTTCATGAATTTGGACCATTTCGGGACAAATTATCGGGACCGAGGGCATGATGCCGAAAAGTGCGACGCGGTTTTCGGCATCATGCCCAGGATATGATGCCGGATCGCGCCGGGCCGTTCTCGCACGACATGGCTTCAGCGCAGTTGGACAGGTGGGACGAATKACGGACCAGAACACCCATTTCGGATTTGAGACCGTCCGACTCGAAGAGAAACAGGGACGGGTCAACGAGGTGTTCCACTCGGTGGCGAGCCGCTACGACGTCATGAACGATCTCATGTCGGCCGGATTGCACCGCCTGTGGAAGAACATCCTCGTCACGATGCTCCGCCCGCCCCGCGAGCGCCCCTTCCGCCACCTCGACGTGGCCGGCGGCACGGGAGACGTGGCGTTCCGCATTCTCGATGCAGGCGGTCCGAAGACCCATGTGAGCGTGCTGGACATCAACGGCGACATGCTCAATGTCGGCCGCGAGCGCGCCGGCGAACGCTATGCGGGCCGCATGGATTTCATCGAGGCGAACGCGGAGAGCCTGCCGCTCCCGGACAAGAGCTTCGATGCCTACACCATCGCGTTCGGCATCCGGAACGTGCCGCGCATCGATCTGGCGCTCAAAGAGGCCCATCGGGTGCTCAAGCCTGGCGGGCGCTTCCTGTGCCTGGAATTCTCGAAGGTGGACGTGCCGGGTCTCGACACCATTTACGAGACCTATTCCTTCAACGTCATTCCGAAGCTCGGGCAAATGGTGACGGGCGATTCCGAATCCTATCAGTATCTGGTCGAGTCCATCCGGCGTTTCCCGACCCCGGCGGCGTTTTCGCGGATGATCGAGGATGCCGGCTTCAAGCGCGTGACGCACCGAGCGCTGACGGCAGGCGTCGTCGCAATCCATTCCGGCTGGAAGATCTGACGTGATCGGCAGCACCGTCCACCTCGCCCGCAACCTGCGTGCCGGCCTCATTCTGGCGCGCGAGGGCGCCCTTTCTCTGATCGATCCGAACGTGTTGCCGCCATCGGCCCGCGTCGCCTTGCGGTTCGCGCGCATCATCGAGCGGCGCGGAGCGGGCGACGGCGCGGCGCGCCTCTCGGCCGCCTTGACCCGGCTCGGTCCATCCTACGTGAAATTCGGCCAGTTCCTGGCGACCCGTCCCGACATCGTCGGCGCCGCTGCGGCCCTCGATCTGGAGCAATTGCAGGATCGTATGCCTCCCTTCCCGCGCGAGCAGGCGGTGAAGGTGGTGGAAGCGGCACTCGGCAGGCGCCTCGACGTGCTTTTCCTGGATTTCAGCGAGCCGCTCGCCGCCGCCTCCATCGCCCAGGTACACAAGGCACGGATCGCGACACCCGAAGGCGAGGAGATCGTCGCGGTCAAAGTCGTCCGTCCCGGCGTGCGCGAAGGTTTTTCGCGCGATCTCCAGGCCATGCGCGCGGCCGCCAAGATCATCGAACGCTTTCTGCCGGATGCTCGACGCCTCAAAGCACAAGAAGTCGTCGAGACTCTCGCCCGCTCCGTCGCCGTCGAGATGGATCTGCGGCTCGAAGCCGCCGCCGTGTCGGAACTCGCCGAGAACACGAAGGACGACAACGATTTCCGGGTGCCTAAACCGGAATGGGACCTGACCGCGCGGGACGTTCTCACCACGACGTGGATCGACGGCATCCGCCTCAACGATCTCGCCGCCATCGAGGCGGCCGGGTTCGACCGGGTGGCGCTCGCACGCACGCTCATCCAATCCTTCCTGCGCCATGCGATCCGCGACGGTTTTTTCCACGCGGACATGCATCCGGGCAATCTGTTCATCGATTCCGCGGGGCGGCTCGTCGCGGTCGATTTCGGCATCATGGGCCGGCTCGGCATGAAGGAACGGTTGTTCCTCGCTGAAATTCTTCTCGGTTTCATCCGCCGCGATTATCGCCGCGTGGCGGAGGTGCATTTCGAGGCGGGCTACGTACCGCCGCACCATTCGGTGGAGGATTTCGCCCAGGCCCTGCGCGCCATCGGCGAGCCGATCCACGATCGCCGCGCCGACGAGATCTCGATGGCGAAACTGCTGACGCTGTTGTTCGAAATCACGTCCCTCTTCGACATGGCGACGCGCACCGAACTCGTCATGTTGCAAAAGACGATGGTGGTGGTCGAAGGCGTGGCGCGCAATCTCGATCCGAAGCTCGATATGTGGGGCACCGCCGATCCCGTCGTCCGTGAGTGGATCGAGCGACATTTCGGCCCGCTCGGTCGTATCGAGGAAGCCGGGCGCGGCGTACGCTCGCTCGCGCACATCRCCGCCGACCTGCCGACGATGGCGCAAAAGGCGCAACGCATTCTCGACCGCGTCGATACGATCACGACGAAGGGGATTTCCCTCGACGCCGACACCATCGCAGCGATCGGGCGCGCCGAGGCGCGCGGCAATCGCTGGGGCAACGTGGCTCTGTGGTGCGTGGTCGTTCTTTTGCTGATCCTCGTGTTCGGAGTGCTCTGATCATGAAACTGTCCGGCAAACGGGTTCTCCTGGTCATCGGCGGCGGAATCGCCGCCTACAAATCTCTCGATCTCATTCGCCGCCTGCGCGAGCGCGGCGCGTCCGTGCGCTGCATCCTCACCAGCGGTGCGCAGGAATTCATCACGCCGCTCGCCGCCGCATCGATTTCCGGACAGCGGGCGCACACCCACCTGTTCGATCGTGAGGACGAAGCCGATATCGGCCACATTCGCCTCGCGCGCGACGCGGACCTCATCGTCGTCGCGCCGGCAACGGCGAACCTGATGGCGAAGATGGCGGGCGGCCATGCGGACGATCTCGCATCGACCGTCCTACTCGCGACGACATTGCCGATCCTGATCGCGCCGGCCATGAACGTGCGCATGTGGGAGCACAAGGCGACAAAGCGCAATCTGGCGATTCTGAAAGCCGACGGCGTGCGCACGATCGGCCCCAACGACGGCGCCATGGCGGAAGCGGAATTCGGTCCCGGCCGCATGGCCGAGCCGATCGAGATCGCCGATGCGGTGGAAGGCGTTCTCGCGCCGCGAACGGCGCTTGCCGGCCATCACGTTCTGATCACCGCCGGGCCGACGCACGAGCCGATCGATCCCGTGCGCTACATCGCCAATCGCTCGTCGGGCAAACAGGGTTATGCAATCGCCCGCGCCGCCGCTGACGCGGGCGCCAAGGTCACGCTCATTGCCGGCCCGGTGATCCTGCCCGATCCGTTCGGCGTCACCGTCGTGCGTGTGGAGAGCGCCCGCGACATGCTCGCCGCGGTCAAGGAGGCGCTTCCGGCCACGGTCGCGGTGTTCACGGCGGCCGTGGCGGATTGGCGCGCGGAGGCGGAATCGCATCAGAAGATCAAGAAGAAAGGCGACGCGCCGCCGGCGCTGTCCCTCACGGAAAACCCCGACATCCTGTCCACCATCGCGCACAGCAAGACCCAGCGCCCGGAGCTTGTCGTCGGCTTTGCGGCCGAGACGGAGCAGGTGATCGACAACGCTCGCGAAAAGCTCGCGCGCAAAGGGTGCGATCTCATCGTCGCCAATGACGTTTCGACGACATCGGGCGTCATGGGCGGCGACAACAACACGGTTCATCTGGTGTCCTCGTCAGGCGTCGAGACCTGGCCGACATTGTCGAAGGACGCGGTCGCCCGCCGGCTCGTCGAGCGGCTGGGCACGATCATCGAGAGCGCACAATCATGACGACGTTGCGGGTCCGGCGATTGCCTCACGGCGAGGGCTTGCCGCTGCCCCGTTACGAGAGCGACCTGGCGGCCGGTCTCGACCTGATCGCCGCCAACGGCGATGGTACGCCCATCGTTCTCGCGCCATTCCAGCGCGCGCTGGTGCCCACCGGCCTCGTGATTCAGCTCGAACCGGGCTTCGAGGCGCAGGTGCGACCGCGCTCCGGCCTTGCCCTGAAACACGGGATCACCGTCCTCAACGCGCCGGGCACCATCGATGCGGATTATCGCGGCGAAGTTCAGGTGTTGCTGGTCAATCTCGGGCAGGAAGACTTCGCCGTCGCCCGTGGCACGCGGATCGCTCAGCTGATCGTCGCGCCGGTGTCYCATGCGACGCTCGTCGAGGTCGAATCGACCGACGAAACCCGTCGGGGAGAGGGCGGGTTCGGCTCGACGGGTCTTATCCGGGAAGCGCAGTCATGATCTTTCTGTCCCGCCGCTCGCTCCTCGCCATCGCCGCCGTCACCGATATTGCGCTCCATGCGCGCCCGATGCCGGTTTCCGCGAAGGCGCTCGCCGCGCGCCACAACCTCCCCCCGCGGCACATGGAGCCGATCCTCCAGGCGCTCGTGCGCCAGGGGATCCTGAAGGGCTTGCGCGGGCCCCGAGGCGGTTACGAACTCGCTCGCGAGCGCCGACGCATTACCGCCGGTGACATCGTCAGGGTCGTGATGGCGGTCGCGGAAGAGGAGGGCGCTGCGCCGATTCCGGAATCGCGCCTGGTCGACGCCGTGATCACCCCCGTCGTCGAGACGGCAACCAAAGCTTTCCTCGCGTCGTTGGATGAGGTGACGGTCGAGGAATTGTGCCACCGGGCCAAGGCCGAAGGCGCGGTCGAGACCGATGCTGCGATCGATTTTACGATTTGAAATGTGATTTTTTCCAATTCTCGACATGGAATGGAAAAAGGAATAAATATCCGTCTCATGACGTATGGAGGATCTCATGGCTGATCATGCCAAGCCCGGTCGCGGACGCATCTACGGGTCGATTACGGAAACGATCGGCGACACGCCGCTGGTGCGCCTGAAGCGCCTGCCTCAGGAGCGCGGCATCGATGCCGAGATCCTGGTGAAGCTCGAATTTTTCAACCCGATCGCCAGCGTCAAGGACCGTATCGGCGTCAACATGATCGACGCGCTCGAGGCCGAAGGTGTGATCAAGCCGGGCACGACCCTGGTCGAGCCGACGTCGGGCAACACCGGTATCGCCCTCGCCTTCGTCGCGGCGGCGCGCGGGTACAGGCTCATCCTCGTCATGCCCGAGACGATGTCGATCGAACGCCGCAAGATGCTGGCCTTCCTGGGCGCCGAGCTCGAACTGACGCCGGGCCCGCTCGGCATGAAGGGCGCGGTCGCCAAGGCGGAGGAGCTCATCAAAGAGATCCCCAATTCCGTCATGCCGCAGCAATTCCGCAACCCGGCCAACCCCGAAATCCATCGCCTGACGACGGCGGAAGAGATCTGGAACGATACGGACGGCAAGCTCGACGCCTTTGTGGCGGGCGTCGGCACCGGCGGCACGATCACCGGTGTCGGCCAAGTGCTCAAGCCGCGTCTGCCGAACTTGAAGATCATCGCCGTCGAGCCCGAGGACTCGCCGGTTCTGTCCGGCGGCCAGCCCGGCCCGCACAAGATCCAGGGCATCGGCGCCGGCTTCATTCCAGAGGTCCTCGACCGCTCCGTGATCGACGAAGTGGTCACGGTCGGCAACCAGACCGCGTTCGACATCGCGCGCAAGCTCTCGAAACTCGAAGGCATTCCGGGCGGTATCTCGACCGGCGCCAACGTCGCCGCCGCGCTCGAAATCGCGGCACGTCCGGAGTTCAAGGGCAAGCGCATCGTCACCGTCGCGCCGTCCTTCGCCGAGCGCTACATTTCGAGCGCCCTGTTCGAAGGCATCTGAGTTTTTATGAATGCTGATACGAAGGCGGCCTTCGGGCCGCCTTTTTCGTTGTCCGCGCACGTCATTCCCGGGTCACGCTTTGCTCGCCACGGAATGACGAGAGAACCGTCCGTCTCACCTTCTTGCTCTAACCTCTCGTCTGAGCGATGAAAGCGCATTGATCGGCATCAACGGCGGACGCGTTCCATGACATCCCCCATACGCCTCTATTCCGGCCCCTTGAGCATGTTCGGCGCAAAGGCGCAGATCGCCGCGCTCGAAAAGGGGATCGACGTCGACCTCGTCATGGTGCCGTTCCATATGCAGCGTCTGTACGAGCCCAAGCACCCGGAGATCGTGCGCATCAACCCGAAGCGACAGGTCCCGGTGCTCGTGCATGATGGCGTCGAGATCTTCGATTCGACACAGATCTTCGAATATTTCGAGGACCTCGAACCGACGCCGGCGCTCTGGCCCGCGGACATTCGCGAGCGGGCGCGCGCGCGTCTTCTCGAACACAAATCCGACGAGGTCTATTTCCCGCCGATCGTCCGCTTGATGTCGCTGCAAGACACACCGCAGGATCCTGCCGCGATCGCCGCGCGGGATGCATCGGCACGCTTCTACGACGAGATGGAAACGATCCTCGGCGACCGCGCCTATCTCGCCGGGTCCTATTCCTACGCCGACATCGCATTCTACATGGCGCAGCTGTTCGGCGCGCGCATGGGCGCCGGCATGACCGACGCGACGCCGAAGCTGCAGCAATGGCGCGAGCGCATGTCGCAACGTCCGGCCATCGCGGCCGTGGTCAGGCCGATGGCAGCGTTCTTGATTTCCGAGGGCCGCACCCTGCCGCCCTTCATGCAGGATCTTGCTAACTAAGGGTCACGCCGCAAACAAAGCGCCTGCTCGAAATGCCTCTTGCACTATCCTTCGAAAGATAGGCTCGTTCGTGAGACATGCCTAAAAGCGGAATCAATCCAACGGCTTAAATTGGATCAGCTCAAGCAATTGATTCATCTTGACTTTTTCGTCTCGATCCCTATTATTCCAGTAGGCAGCCATGCGCCGGAACTACCCAGAGCATTCGCAAGATTGCAGGCGAGAAATCGCAATCATGGGCCGGGGGGCTGCCGACTTCATTTGAACAACTCTATCAGACGCTTCTGCTCATCACTGAGTTCGCAGTCGTCCGGCTTCGGCACCACCTTCACGCCATAGCTGAGGAAATTGCCCATTCGTTGATAGGTGATGGGCTTGAGAATTTCCGCATACCGCAGTTCGCAATTGCCGTACGCATTCGGCTCCACGGCGGCAGCAAACGAAGAGGCTATTGCGTCGGCCAATTGAAGGCTGGCGCTAGTGGAGTGGTCTTTGGCAACCACGCTGTCGATGTCGATCACAGGCCAGTGTATTTTCACATCCTGATCGTTTGACGCTTTTAGGCGATTTAGATAATCGCGGAAGGCATCGTAGGACATTCCGCCGCGACGCGAGAACGTGATTGCCACTCGGCCATCGCCCTCGGGGACTCGCGGCCGAAGATCGCGACACAGCCACGACAAGCGCTCGATCAGATATCGCGTCATATAGAAATAGAGTTGGTTCTTGTCGGTATAGATACCCGTCGGAATGGGTCGCTTGGCAGCCAACACACTCAGCGCTCTAAGCGGCTTCGTGGCGATTGCTTGGACTGCGACGACCTTCTGATTGTGATTCATTTCAGCAAAATGAAGGGACCGGCTTCTCTTCTCCGGCATCCTTCCAGAAATTTCGTCCCGCCAAGCAACCGCGTCGAGATTATGCACCTGCCGAAATAGACACGCTGACAGTATCAACCAACTCGAAGAGCCACCTCGCCCACCTGGCTGACGGAATTTCTCAAGACCATCGTCACCCGATTCATCAATGAAAGCCAGATAGCTGTGCGTCATGACTGCAATTTATTGCTGAACTATGCCGACTGCTGCAAGGCTCAATTGTCAGCTTTCTACTTTCGATTTGTGTGCCCCGGCATTTGCTCCGCACTTTTGCATTCGACGACGGGGTGAAAACAACGCCATCATCCTGAAGCATCCCGCGTTGCCAATAGAACGGGCATTGACCGACAAGCGATATTAGGTGCTAGTCGTCGTCAGAGCTGAAGATCGGCTCCGGGGCCTGGTAAGCCCTTCCTCAAGCGGTCGGCATCGGCCGCAACGATGCCTTCCCTTCCGTTATGGTCGGGGAGGTGCTGTCGTATGTCCAGGATGTAAATCTAAAGGGCAGTACGGCCGTCTTGAGGCGGTCTTACCACTCCCCGACCACCAGGAGCCCTGGTGGTCATTCATACGGGGAGAACCATGGAACCTCAGTATTCCGTCATCGCCGATATTCTATCGAAGTTTCACACGTGGCCCTTGAGTGTCCAAGCACTTTGCGTCGCAGGACTGACCGCGGTTGTCATCACAGCAATCCTCGGTATCACGCGCGTGATGCTGGCACTCGTCGACGCCTTCCACGATCGCAAGCCCGCTATCGCGCCACCGATATTCTCGAATGCGCGGAGTGAATCGATGCATCGGTTGCATGCGGAAGAACGATTGCTGCCGCGCGGTGTTTCCAGTCAAAGCACATTCGACGACAGGGTGAAAACATCGCCCTCATCCTGAGGAGCCGCGAAGCGGCGTCTCGAAGGATCGTCCAGAGATCGCTGGAGACGCCTCGTCCTTCGAGACGCGACTATCGTCGCTCCTCAGGATGGGCTGTGTGATTGACGGCTTCATTGTTTTTCCGGATGAGGATGAGGCGGGGTGCAGCTTCATCGCCGTTCAAGAACGAGGTTGCGTAGCGCAACGAAAAAGCCGCCCCTGATGCAGGAGCGGCTTTCCTTTTCGTGGTGTCGGTGAGCGGCTGTTACGCGCTCAGCGCTTCCTTCGAACGTTCCGCACGCTTGCGGTCGTTCGGGTCCAGAATCGACTTGCGGATGCGGATCGACTTCGGCGTCACTTCCACCAATTCGTCGTCCTGGATCCACGCCAGCGACTTTTCCAGCGTCATGCGGATCGGCGGCGTCAGGCGCACCGCTTCGTCCTTCGAGGTCGTGCGGATGTTGGTGAGCTTCTTGCCCTTGAGCACGTTCACTTCGAGATCATTCTCGCGGTTGTGCTCGCCGACGATCATGCCCTGATAGACCTTCCAGCCCGGCTCGATCATCATCGGGCCGCGATCTTCCAGATTCCACAGCGCGTAAGCGACAGCTTCGCCCGAATCGTTGGAGATCAGGACGCCGTTGCGACGGCCGGCGATCTCGCCCTTGTAAGGCTCGTAGGCGTGGAACAGGCGGTTCATGATCGCGGTGCCGCGGGTGTCGGTCATCAACTCGCCCTGATAGCCGATCAGGCCACGGGTGGGAGCGTAGAACACGAGGCGTTGGCGGTTGCCGCCGGACGGGCGCATCTCGACCATGTCGGCGCGGCGTTCCGACATCTTCTGCACCACGACGCCGGAATATTCCTCGTCCACGTCGATCACGACTTCCTCGATCGGCTCGAGCAATTCGCCGGTGGTCTCGTTCTTCGTGAACACCACGCGCGGACGCGACACGGCGAGCTCGAAGCCTTCGCGGCGCATGGTCTCGATCAGAATCGCGAGCTGCAATTCGCCGCGTCCCGAGACGTAGAAGGAATCCTTGTCGGCGGCTTCTTCGATCTTGAGCGTGACGTTGCCTTCGCCTTCCTTGAACAGGCGGTCGCGGATCATGCGGCTCGTGACCTTGTCGCCTTCGGTGCCGGCAAGCGGCGAATCGTTGACGATGAAGGACATGGTGACGGTCGGCGGATCGATCGRCTGCGCCTGGATCGGAATGTCGTTTTCCGGCGCGCAGAAGGTATCGGCGACCGAACCCTTTTCCAGGCCGGCGATGGAGACGATGTCGCCCGCTTCACCGACTTCGATCGGCTGACGCTCGAGACCGCGGAAGGCGAGGATCTTGGACACGCGGCCGGTTTCGACCAGCTTGCCCTCGCGATCGAGAACCTTGATCGACTGGTTCGGCTTCACGCTGCCGGAGCTGATGCGCCCGGTGACGATGCGCCCGAGGAACGGGTTGGCTTCGAGGAGCGTGCCGAGCATGCGGAACGGACCCTCTTCGGTCTTCGCCGGCGGCACGTGATCGAGCACGAGATCGAACAGCGGCGCCAGGCCCTGATCGCTCGGGCCTTCCGGCGTCAGCGCCATCCAGCCATTACGGCCCGAACCGTAGAGGATCGGGAAATCGAGCTGCTCGTCCGTCGCGTCCAGCGCCGCGAACAGGTCGAAGACCTCGTTGATCACTTCCTGCGAGCGGGCATCGGGACGGTCGACCTTGTTGATCGCGACGATCGGGCGAAGGCCGATCTTGAGCGCCTTGGAGACCACGAACTTGGTCTGCGGCATCGGACCCTCGGCGGCGTCCACGAGAACGATGGCGCCGTCGACCATGCTCAGGATGCGCTCGACCTCACCGCCGAAATCGGCGTGGCCCGGGGTGTCGACGATGTTGACGCGGGTGTCCTTCCAGACGACCGAGGTCGCCTTGGCCAGGATCGTGATGCCGCGCTCCTTTTCGAGATCGTTCGAATCCATGGCGCGCTCTTCCACGCGCTGGTTCTCGCGGAAGCTTCCCGATTGCGAGAGGAGCTTATCGACAAGGGTCGTCTTGCCATGGTCGACGTGGGCGATGATGGCGATGTTGCGCAGCTTCATAGGAGTCTTTCGAGGCTTTCAAAGCAAAAACGTCCGGCTGCGGGGGCGCGATAGAGCGTGATCGGCAAAAGTGGATACCGATTCTGCGCCCAATCACGCTCCAGCTTGTCGAAGTGCATGATCTTGTCGCCGAACCGTTTCCACTTCGGCGGATCATGCACGAGGCGCACTCATTCGAGACCGGAAGTGGGAAATCGTTGCGATGCAATATAGTGATGCGGGTTTGGCGGCAATAGGGCGGATGCCTATTCGCCGCGCTCCGCGACCGGATTTACGGCAAAAACCCCGAGAATCTCAGGCTTGGCAATGAGCGGAAGGCGGTTATAACGTCGCCCCTCCCATACAGGAGGACGATTCATGCGGGCGATCAACTCGACGAAACCGGCGCTCTTTTTGCTGGCCGCCGTCGCCTTTACCGTTTCCTCCGGCTCCACGAGAGGACAAACCATGCCCGCCCAGCAATTGATGGATGTCGACCGCGCCTTCAACGACATGGCCCAGAAAGAGGGCGTCGGCAAAGCTTTCATCGCCTTTGCCGCCGATGACCCGACGCTGATCATGCCGGGTAACCCCCCGGTTCTCGGCCGAACGGATCTCGTCGCCGTGTTCTCCAAAGTCGAAGGCTCGGCGTTGAGCTGGGAGCCCCTCAAGGCGGACATCGCCCAGAGCCAGGACCTCGGCTACACGTTCGGTCGCTACAAGGTGCGTGAGAACGGCGCGATCAAGACCCATGGGGTCTATGTCAGCATCTGGAAAAAGCAGCCCGACGGCAGCTGGAAATATGTCGTCGACGGCGGCGGCCCGACCCCGCACGAGGTGCAAATCCCCACGCCGACGAAACCCTAGGGGCCACAATAATTCCGGCTCCAACTCCGCTCCGTCATGGCCGGGCTCGTCCCGGCCACCTCGATTGGAAAGGCTCGGCGCTCGTCGCATTCGAGGTCACCGGGACAAGCCCGGTGACAGCGGAGGTGTCATGGCGCACCTCGCGGTACGTCACCAGGGGCCACGCCCCTCGGCGACAAACAAGGAAAAGCAAGGGTTTCCAACCTTGCGGTGAAATTGCACGCTGAAGGGGAATTTCGAAGTTCGGCAATCCTAGGTGTTCGCATGGGGGCGAGCATTCACGGCCGCGCATATTCGTCGTCACTTTGCAATCATGCTCCGGTGACCCGAATGACGTTGACTTTGACCCTCCAACACTTCGAGCGACTGACGCCCTCTTCCATCACGACCCTGGCCTCGCGGCCGGCCAACGGGGGCGACGCCAACCATATCAGCAGCAGCGCTCAGGTCAGCGCCGATGGGCGCTACGTCGTGTTCCAAAGCTTCGCCAGCAACCTGGTGACGGGCGACACGAACGGCGACGGGGACATTTTCCGCAAGGACCTGCACACCGGCGAAATCACGCGACTGTCGGCCGGGTCGACGGAAAATGAGAGCAACGGCAGCAGCTTCAACCCTCAGATCAGCGCGGATGGGCGTTACGTCCTGTTCGAGAGCTACGCCGATAATCTCGTGGCGGGTGACGACAACGACAATCGGGACCTCTTTCGCAAGGACCTGTTCACGGGCGCGCTCACGCGAGTCGACACCGACAATGGCGCGGGGTCGCAAGGCGAGGGTCTCTTTGCCCAGCTCAGCGCCGATGGGCGCTATGTCGTGTTCCACAGTCTGGCGAGCGATCTCGTCGCAGGCGACACGAACGGCAAGGAAGATATTTTCCGCAAGAACCTGCTGACGGGAGACGTCGTCCGCGTCTCGACCGATGCCGACAATCAGCAGGCGAACGGCGGCAACAGCTACTACGCCCAGGTCAGCGCCGACGGACGCTATGTTCTGTTCGAGAGCGATGCCAACAATCTGGTCGCTGACGACACCAACGGCACCCGCGATATCTTCCTCAAGGATCTGCAGACCGACGAGATCACGCGCGTGTCGACAGATTCCGACGGCATCCAGGGTCTGGGCAAGAGCGCCAAGGCCCAGTTCAGTCCCGACGGGCGTTATGTTCTGTTCGAAAGCAATTCCAGCAGCCTCGTCGCGGGCGACACCAATGGCGTCCGGGACATCTTCCGCAAGGATCTGCTGACCGACCAGATCATTCGCGTCTCCACGACCTCCGATGGCAGCGAAGCCATGGGCGACAGCTTCGGGGCTGAGCTCAGCGCAGATGGACGCTACCTCGTGTTCACCAGCGCTGCGGGCAATTTGGCGGCCGGCGGCACCGAGGGACGCTATGACATCTACCGCAAGGATCTGCAGACGGGCGCCGTGATGCGCCTTTCTCCCGCGAAGGATGGGAGTGCCTCGGACGGGGACAGCGGGATCGCATCGATCAGTCCCGACGGGCGCTATGTCGTGTTCGACAGCTCAGCCAACAATCTCGTCGACGCGGATGGAAATGCGTCGGTCGACATCTTTCGGGTCGATACCGTGATGATGGCAAATGCCGCCGCCATCCGCGAAGGTCGCTACGTCGAACTGCGTTTCGGCACCGGCAACGCGTCGTCCGCCAAGATCGCCTGGGGTGACGGCACGACCGACACTTTGGTCCCGACGAACGGCAGCGCCAGCTTCACCCACACCTACGCGGCAAGCGGCACCAAGGCGGCCCTCGCGACGGTGACGGAAGGAGCGACCACGTGGTCCGTGCCCTATCTCGTCGCCCTCGCCGAGGGGCAAGCCTTCCGCAACACGTCGCTCAACGACACGCTTTCGGGCGGTTCGGCCGCCGACCGGCTCGCCGGTGATCAGTTCAACAATGCCATCTACGGGGCGCAGGGGAACGACAACGTCTCGGCCGGGCTCGGCAACGACATCATCTTCGGCGGTACGGGCAAGGACACGCTCGCCGGCGGCAGCGGCAAGGACGTTTTCGTCTTCGACACCAAGCCGAACAAGAGGACCAATCTCGACAAGATCACCGACTTCGTCGTGAAGGACGATACGATCTATCTGGACAACGCGGTGTTCAAGAAACTCGGCAAGGGCTCGCTCGACAAACCGGGGAAGCTGTCCAAGAGCTTCTTCACCGTGGGCGACGCGGCGAAGGATGCGAACGACTACCTGTTCTACAACAAGAAGACCGGCGTTCTGTACTACGACGCGGACGGTTCGCGCGCCGGTCAGGCCGTCGAAATCGCAACCCTGAAGAAGGGCCTCGCCATGACGTACAAGGACTTCTTCGTGATCTGACGTCTCTGTTCGTCGAGACCACCATTCAAGGCGGGTTCGCCCGTCTTGAATTTGCTGTCCTCACAGGCGCCGAAGGGACACCGCCTCGATGCGGTGGCTGGCGCCCTTTTTGAGAATCAGGCTCGCGCGCTGGCGCGTCGGGATGATGTTTTCGTTCAAGTTCAGAAGATTGATCCGGGTCCACAAGCCTTCCGCGACACCGATCGCTTCTTCCTCCGAGATTTCCGCATAGCGCCGGAAATAGGACAACGGATCGCGGAACGCCGTATCGCGCAGGCGCAGAAAGCGGTTCACGTACCAGCGGTGGAGATCGTTCTCGTCCGCGTCGATATAGACCGAGAAATCGAAGTAATCGGACACGAAGGGAATGGCCGTGCCGTCCCGGGGCATGCGCGCCGGTTGCAGCACGTTCAGCCCCTCGACGATGAGAATATCGGGGCGGTCGACGATGGTCTCCGCTTCCGGCATCACGTCGTAGACGAGGTGGGAATAAACCGGCGCGCGGACATTGCGCTTGCCCGCCTTGATGTCGGCGAGAAAGCGCAGGAGCGCGCCCGTGTCGTAGCTCTCCGGAAAGCCCTTGCGCTCCATCAGCCCGAGACGCGTCAATTCGGCGTTGGGCAGGAGAAACCCGTCCGTGGTGACGAGATCGACCTTGGGGGTGTTCGGCCAGCGGGCGAGAAGCGCGTTGAGGACGCGGGCCGTGGTCGATTTGCCGACCGCCACCGATCCGGCGACGCCGATGATGTAGGGAACCTTGACGTCGTTCTCGGCCAATAGAAAGCGCTGGGTCGCCTTGAACAACCCCTGCGTCGCCGCGACGTAGAGCGACAGCAGGCGCGACAACGGCAGGTAGATTGTCGCGACTTCGTCGAGCGATATCGGATCGTTGAGGGATTGCAGACGCAAGACCTCCTGCGCCGTCAGGGTCAGGGGCGTGTCGGCACGCAACTGGGCCCATTCCTCGCGCGAAAAGTGCCGATAGGGCGAGAGATGATCGTCCTCGGGCAAGGATACCGGCATGAAGCGCTGGTCCATCGGATCCCTTTCCGGAATTACTGGTTCCGTGCGGCCTTCTCGGCGAGCCCGGATTGCACCGTGCGGCGCTCCAACTCGGCCATCACGTCACTTAAGGGAATTTCGGCGCCTTGCAACACGACCATGAGATGATAGAGCACGTCCGCCGCCTCGGCCGTCAGATTGGCGCGATCCTGTGCCACAGCCGCGATCACCGCCTCCACCGCCTCTTCGCCGAATTTTTTCGCCGCCCGCGCCGGTCCGTCGGCCAAAAGCTTGGCCGTATAGGACTCGCTCGCCGGAGCGGCGGCCCGCGCGGCGACGATGGCGGCAAGGTCGGAGAGGGTGAAGGCGGTCATCGCTCGATCTTCGGCTCGATCTTCATTCGTCGGCCCCTCTTAAACAGTTCGGCGGCAAAGGGCGAGGTCCATTTGCCCCACATCCTCCCCGCATGATACCACTCGCCTAGAACCGGGCGTACCTGGTTCCGGGGCGTTAGAACCTCTCCGAAAGCGGCTGACATCGGCCGCGACGATGTCTCCCTCGCCTTACGGCCGGGGAGGCGATGGCGCATGTCCAGGGCGAAAGCCTAAAGGTCATCGCGGCCGTCTTTCGGCGGTTTCTAAACTCCCCGACCACCAGCAGCGCTGGTGGTCACTCAACTTGGGGAGTGTGGGATGGACCAGCCKTACAGCATCGTCGCCGATGCGTTGTCCAAGTTTCARAYAGCRTCCGAGCCGATCCAGGCGCTCATGATCGTCATGAGCGCGTTGACGGTGTTCGGCGTCGCGTGGGTTTTGATGCGCGGGATCGTCGAGATCCGGCTGGCGCGGCGTGCTGCGTCCGTCGACGCGCGGGATGCGCGGCCGGTGGCGTCGTGGCGGGAGGCGCGGTTCAAGGACGCGCGGGTCGAGGACGCGCGCTTGGCCGAGCCGCTGCGCGTTCTCCCTATCGCCGAGGGCGACGATGTAGGTTCGGCTGCGCCCGTGTCATCGCCGGGCTCGTCCCGGTGACCCCGATTTGGAGGGCGCGGCGCTCTTCCGATCGAGGTGGCCGGGACGGGCCCGGCCATGACATGGGTGGGAGATTGCCAACCCCTCGCCGTCATTCCGGGGCGAGCCCGGCTCTCAAGCCGGCCGATCCAGCCGCATCTTGAGCCCGGCTTTCGCCATGTGCTCCTTGGCCTCGCCGATGGTGTGGGTGCCGAAATGGAAGATCGAGGCGGCAAGGACCGCGCTCGCATGTCCGTCCCGAACGCCGGCCACGAGATGGTCGAGGGTGCCGACGCCRCCGGAGGCGATCACGGGCACCGACACCGCATCGGCGATGGCCTGGACGAGGGGAAGGTCGTAACCGCCCTTGGTGCCGTCCCTGTCCATGGACGTGACCAGCAATTCGCCGGCGCCGAGTGCCGCCACTTGCTTGGCGAAGGCGATTGCGTCGATCCCGGTGGCGGTGCGGCCGCCATGGGTGAAGATCTCCCAACGCGGCGGTTCGCCCTCGGCCGAGACCTTCTTGGCGTCGATGGCGACGACGATGCATTGATTGCCGAACTTTTCGGCGGCCGCGCGGACGAATTCGGGGTTGTTCACGGCGGCGGTGTTGATCGAGACCTTGTCCGCGCCGGCGAGCAGAAGCTTGCGGATGTCCTCCACCGTGCGCACGCCGCCKCCSACGGTGAGCGGMATGAAGCAGGCCTCGGCGGTGCGTTGCACCACGTCGAGCAGGATGCCCCTGGCCTCGTGGCTGGCGGTRATGTCRAGRAAGCAGAGCTCGTCGGCGCCGGCGGCGTCRTAGGCCTTGGCGGCCTCGACGGGATCGCCCGCATCCACGAGATCGACGAACTGAACCCCTTTGACGACCCGACCGTCCTTGACGTCGAGGCAGGGAATGAGGCGAACCTTGAGCATCACGCGGTCTCCCGCCGCACCGAGCGCAGCAAGGCGAGGGCCTGGTCGGGATCGATGCGGCCGTCGTAAAGCGCGCGGCCGGAGATGGCGCCGCCGAGAATGGCGCAATCGGGCTCGATCAGCCGCTCGATATCGGCCATGGAGGCGAGGCCCCCTGACGCGATCACCGGGATCGACACCGCGCGGGCGAGCGCCAGCGTCATCGGAATGTTGAGGCCCTTCAGAATGCCGTCGCGGGCGATGTCCGTGTAGATGATCGCGGAGACGCCGGCATCCTCGAAACGACGGCCGAGCTCTTCGGCGGTGAGCGTGGAGGTCTGCGCCCAGCCCTCGACGGCGACACGACCGTCCTTGGCGTCGATGCCCACGGCGACCTTGCCGGGATGCAGCCGGGCCGCCTCGCGCACGAAGGCCGGGTCGCGCACCGCGGCGGTCCCGATGATCACGCGGGCGACGCCTTTGGCGAGCCACCCCTCGACCGTCTTCATGTCGCGAATGCCGCCRCCGAGCTGCACCGGGATCTTGATCCGGCCGAGGATGCGCTCGACCGCCGCCGCGTTCATCGGCTTGCCGGCGAAGGCGCCGTCGAGGTCGACCACGTGCAGCCACTCGAAGCCCTGCGCCTCGAAGGCGGCTCCCTGGGCGGCCGGATCGTCGTTGAAGATCGTCGCCTGCTCCATGTCGCCCTGGATGAGGCGGACACAGCGGCCCTCTTTGAGGTCGATGGCGGGAAACAGGATCACGGGCGCCACCTCAAGAAGTTGGCAATGAGTTTGAGGCCGAGGGCCTGGCTCTTTTCAGGGTGGAACTGGGTGCCGACGAGATTGTCGCGGGCAATCATCGCCGTCACCGCTCCCCCATAGGAGGCTGTGGCGACCACGTCGCGGGATTCCGCCGGGGCAAGCGCATAGGAATGGACGAAATAGGCATGCAACCCTTCCGAACCCGTCTCGATGCCGCCGAGCACCGGGTGAGCGTGGCGGATGTCGAGGGTGTTCCAGCCCATATGGGGGATCTTGAGGTGCGGATCGCTCGGCACGATCGCCTTCACGTCGCCGGGGATCCAGTCGAGCCCCTGGGACGTCTCGTGTTCGAGACCCCGCGTCGCCATCAGCTGCATGCCGACGCAGATGCCGAGAAACGGATGGCCCTTTTCCCGCACCACCCGATTGAGGGCGTCCACCATGCCCGGGACCGCATCGAGACCGCGCCGGCAATCGGCGAATGCGCCGACGCCCGGCAGCACGATCCGGTCGGCCTTTGCGACGGCCTCCGGGTCCGAAGTGACTGTGATGGTGTCGGACGAGCCCGATTCCCGCGCGGCGCGCTCGAACGCCTTGGCTGCGGAATGCAGGTTGCCCGACCCGTAATCGACGATTGCTACGCTCACCGGCTGTTCTCCGCATCGGGAAAGAGACCGATCACCGGCTCGCTTCGGGCTGGCATCGCAGGCGCCGCGGGGGGTTGTCGCCCGGGTTGCGGTTGCCGGTCGAGCCATCGGGTGAACAATTTCGTTTCCGCCTCGCTTTGGCTGCTCGCGGTGACGACGTCGACCGCGGGAAGGCCGCGCCGCGCGAGCGTCCAGCGCCGCAGGCTGTTGGCCTCGAGTCCGATCAGAAACGCCAGCAGGAGATGCGCCGCCGATGCGGCTGCCGGATGCACGTTCAGAAGGCCGATAGCGGCGCCGAAAGCAATCTCGACGATGAGGATCGCCGAGCCGGCGAGCCAGAGCCGATGGAAGAAGAACCACAGAACGGAAAAGAAGAACGCGCCCCAGGCGAAGCCGTCCTTCACCAACTGCGCCCGGTCGAGGCCCGTCGGGTCGCCCGGCCGCGCATCGCGGGGCACGTGCAAAGTATAGGTCGTCATGGCCGTCTCGCTCCTCGAGCGCCTGTCGCCTTTGGATCTTTCGTCCGCCGACAAGGTCGCCCAATTCCAAATAGCCGAAAGAGGATCGGTTTCGAGATCCGATCGACCGCGCGGTCTTCGACCGATGCGATCGAAGGCGGTCGCGGTCTAGAGCGTTCCCTTGGTGGAGGGAACGCGCCCTTCTTCCCGTGGGTCCACCGACACTGCCTGACGCAAGGCCCGTGCCAGACCCTTGAAGCAGCTTTCCGCGATATGGTGGCTGTTGTCGCCGTAGAGGGTCTCCACGTGGAGCGTAATCCCCGCATTCATGGCGAAGGCCTGAAAAAACTCACGCACGAGTTCGGTGTCGAACACGCCGATTTTTTCCGTCGGGAAGCTGGTGCGGAACACCAGGAAGGGCCGCCCCGAAATGTCGAGGGCGATCCGCGACAGCGTCTCGTCCATGGGCAGGTGGAGATCGGCGTAGCGCGTGATGCCCTTTTTGTCGCCGAGCGCCTTCAGAATGGCCTGGCCGAGGGCGATGCCGGTGTCTTCCGTCGTATGGTGCTGGTCCACGTGGAGATCGCCTGTCACCTTCACGGTCAAATCGAAGAGACCGTGGCGGGCAAACAGGTCGAGCATGTGATCCAGGAAACCGACCCCGGTCGCGATTTCGGCCTTGCCGGTGCCATCAAGGGCAATCGACACGGCGACATCGGTCTCGGCGGTGCGACGGCTGACGCTCGCGGCGCGCATTCTTTCATCCTTTAGAGCATGATCCGGCGAGAGGGTCGCCGGTTGAGACGGGGCGTTCTAACAAGCTGCGCGAAGAAATGCCACCCGCGTTGCTTTTGCGCTCACGATGCTTAAGTCACGGGGAACTGGTTCCCTCCCGTGCCGCTTTTCCTCGCCCTTCGGAGTTCATTTCCCGTGTCAGACAACGCCCTCCCCTCGATGCACGCCACGACCATCCTGATGGTGCGGAAGGGCGACCGCGTCGTCATCGGCGGCGACGACCAGGTCAGCCTTGGGC
>NZ_JBFUKD010000015.1:0-21893 GCF_056401005.1 Microvirga sp. P4_G7
AATGCCAGACCGGGTTGATCAACTGCGCTTTGACATCCTGCCCCGGAAACTTTTCGACGAAAGTCAGATAATCGTCTACGTGACGCGGAATGACGTCGAAGAACAGCCGCTTCGCCTCTCGCGGCTTGTTGTACATGAACAGCGCCAGACTATCTGGCGTCCCATACGTCAACCACTCGTCGATGGTAAGGCCGTTGCCCTTCGACTTCGAGATCTTCTGCCCCTTCTCGTCCAGGAACAGCTCGTAATTGAATCCTTCGGGCGGCAATCCTCCCAGCGCTTTGGCAATCTCGCCCGAGAGCTTGACGGAATCGATCAGATCCTTGCCCGCCATTTCATAGTCGACGCCGAGCGCGACCCACCGCATGGCCCAATCGGGCTTCCACTGCAGCTTGGCGTGGCCGCCGGTAACGGGCGTCTCGAAGCGCTCGCCGGTGTCCGGATCGCGCCAGACGATCGTGCCGGCCTCGACATGGCGTTCATCGAGCGGCACCTGCATGACACTACCGGTCTTCGGATGCACGGGCAGGAACGGAGAATAGCTCTGCTGGCGCTCCTGGCGAAGCGAGGGCAGCATGATCGCCATCACGGCGTCGTAGCGTTCGAGGACGGTCAGCAACGTCTTGTCGAAACGGCCGGCCTTGTAGCACTCGGTCGCCGAAAGGAACTCGTAGTCGAACCCGAAAGCGTCGAGAAATTCGCGCAGGCGCGCGTTGTTGTGATGGGCGAAGCTTTCATGGGTGCCGAATGGATCGGGGACCTGCGTCAGTGGCTTCCCCAAGGCTGCCAGCAACACGTCCTTGTTCGGCACGTTGTCCGGCACCTTGCGCAGGCCGTCCATGTCGTCCGAGAAGGCGATCAGGCGGGTCGGGATCGTATCGTTGGTGAGCACCCGAAAGGCGTGGCGGACCATGCTGGTGCGCGCCACCTCTCCGAACGTACCGATATGGGGCAGACCCGATGGGCCATAACCGGTCTCGAACAAGGCCTCCTTTTTCCCCGTTTTCTTCAATCGCTCCGCGAGTTTGCGCGCCTCCTCAAACGGCCAGGCGGTGGCGGTTTGAGCGGCTTCGACGAGAGCTGGATCGAGGGTCAGGGTCTTGGACATGATACCGGAACGATTGGAAGTAAGGGCGGCACACTAGTGCATGATCTGCGGAAGTGAAAACAGTTCGGCGTGATCGGACGCAAAACCGCATGACACATTGCTGACACGCTCTAGGAAGCGAGCCGGCCAGGGTCAATGCGACTAAACGGATTGCCCCTATGCTCTCGTGGTCTAGAACGGGCTGACAGGGAAGAAGCGCAGGTAGAGCTCGGCATATCGCCCCTCTTTCCAGAGCGCATGCAGAGCGTAGTCGAGTGCCCGCCGCAGGACCTCATCATCCTTGCGGACAAGAAATCCGATCCCCTCCCCGAAAAACCGACTCTCCAGGTAGGGACCACCCGTAAAACCACAGCAGCCAGCAGATTCCACGCCGCCCAGCCAAAGGGCGAGATTGAGTCCGTCGGCAAAGAGAAGGTCTACGTCGCCCACCTTCAGCGCGGCCTCCGCTGCCGCCAGATCGCCATATGGCTTGAGAGTCGCGCTCTTGAGAAAGCTCTGGGCGAACGCCTCATGGGCGGTGCCGGACACGACGCCGACGGCTTTCCCCGCGAACGCGACCGTATCCGCATCGGCGCCCTTCTGGTCGAGCCTGACCGCGAAGCGAGCGGGAAGTTTGAAATAGGGCCGTGTCACGGCGAACCGCTCGCGAAGGTTGGCCGTCGTCGGAATCGCGGCCGCGACCACGTCACCCTGCTTGTCCGACAACGCGTCGAGCAACATATCGAAGCGTCGCGCCTGAACGGTGCAAGTCAGGCTGAGCTTTTCACAGACCAGCCGAGCCAGTTCGACTGAAAAGCCGGTCGGATTGCCGTCGAGCCCGGTAAACCCGAGCGGTGGGAAGTCATCGTCAATCAGGAAGCGGACCGTACGGAAGCCTGTCAGATCGGGCCGTTCCAGCGGAGCCCGAGCATCCCAAAAGCTCGGAATTGCGACTCCAGCGGCCGGCGCCTGCGCCCAAGTCGGAAGAGCGAAAAGGACCAGGGCGGCGCAGAACATGCCCCCCTTGATCTGCCGACCGAACCGCGCGACGAATGTAATAACGTTCAATAGGATCAATCGCTGTCCTCATGGTGCGGTGTACACCCGGTTCCGGGAGCTATCCTTGGATATAAGGCACGGTCAAGCCGACGGAATGCCGTTCCCCTCCGGCAATCGAGCCGCACCCCTCCCGATCGAAGTCGGGTTTCTCGTCCATGACGGACTTCCTTCGAACATCCTTCATGATGCCGGGCTCATCGCGACTTTGATGGGAACGACCGCCGACCGCGTCCTCATCTCGCGCGGGTACGTCTCGGAAGACACATTCTACCGCTCTCTCGCGCGCGAGCTGGCCGTTCCGTTCATGGCGCGTCCCAAGCTCGGTCGCTCAGTCAACTTTCCGGCAAGCATCCTGGCGGGTATCGCGCCCTTACCCTCCGAGGGACTCGTCATGGCACCATCCGGGTTACAGATCAGCCGGTTGCTGCGTGACAGAAGGCGTCTCGACGGCGTCGTGTTGACGACGCCTTCCCGTCTGATGGCGGCGGTTTTCCGGCATTGCCGAACCGCGATCGCCGATTCCGCGGCTTATGCGCTGCCGGATTCACGACCTGATCTATCGAACTTCGGCAATGCGCTTTCGACAAGCCACGTCATCGGTCTCGCAGCAATCAGCTTCGGCGTCTCCTTTTCCGCCGTAACCGCGCCGATGTGGACCCTTTTCATAATCTCTGTGCTCGTGAGTCCGCTCTTTGCCGGCCTCGTTCTGCTCCGCCTCGCAGCGGCTCTTCTGCCAGCGCCGCTCGATGGCCGCCCCTCGGCCTTCCTCGTCGACAGGGACCTCCCGATCTACACGATCGTCGCAGCCCTCTATCGGGAAAAACGCGTCGCCCATCGTCTCGTCTCGGCCCTCGCCCACATCGACTACCCGCCGGAAAAGCTGGATATCAAGCTGGTGCTCGAGGCCGACGATCCCGAGACCATCGGAGCTCTGACGAGCCTATCCCTTCCAGGCTTCATGGAAGTCTTGATCGCCCCGCCGGGCCAGCCAAGGACGAAGCCTCGCGCCCTCAATATCGCGCTTCCGCTCGCGCGCGGCGCCTTGACGGTCCTGTACGACGCAGAGGACATTCCGGATCGCGATCAACTCCGCCTCGCGGCAGCCGCCTTTTCCGAAGCACCGCCAGAAATAGTGTGCCTGCAGGCACGGCTTACCATCGACAACACCCGCGATACGTGGCTCACCCGCCTGTTCACGATCGAGTACGCGACGCTTTTCGACGTCGTGAATCCGGGATTTGCGCAAATTGGCTGCCCCATTCCTCTCGGAGGAACATCCAATCATTTTCGGACCGAGGCCCTTCGCGCACTCGGCGGCTGGGACGCGTGGAACGTGACTGAAGATGCGGATCTCGGTATCCGGCTCGCCCGCTTTGGGTTCGGGGTCGGCGATCTTCCGTCGTCGACCTACGAGGAGGCTCCGACGACGTTCGCTCGCTGGATAGGCCAGCGCAGACGCTGGATGAAGGGTTACCTCCAAACCTGCCGATGTCATGCACGGCAGCCCTGGCGAGGCTTTCGCGAGTTGGGAACGTGGCGTTTCGCCGGCGCCGTCATCGTGTCTGCAGGTACGGTCGTCAGCGCTCTCGCCTATCCCCTGTTCATGGGCCTTGTCGTCGTTTTCGCGCTACGAAGCGCGTCGGTCGATCACGACCATGGCTGGATGATCGTGCGGAGCGCGAGCGTGACACTCTTCCTGTTCGGTCTCTTCGCGATGGCGCTTCCGGCCATCGTCGGGATTGCCCGCCGGCGGCTCTGGACGCTCCTGCCGTGGATCCTCGTCCTTCCGATCTATTATGCGCTGATAAGCCTCGCGGCGTGGCTCAGTCTCTTGGACGTGGCCATTTCTCCATTCGGTTGGAAAAAGACCAGCCACGGTCACGCGAGGACGTCGCGAAGTGCTCGACTTCAGAAGCACCAAGCCAGCGCCGACAGCACCATGTCGTTGAAGATCGCACCGCCCTGACGCCACCACATCAGGAGCCCCGCCGCGACGACGCAAACGACTGCTCCGGCGACGAGGGCCTTGGTGACCCGACGCTCGCGCGTACGTTCTTGGGAATGCGGCGTCGTATGGGTCGTCGTACTCATGGAGAACCTTTCCGGCTTCACTATATCAACCCATCTGCAAAAGGCGAGTTTCGCGGTGTCGCGTTGCCTCCGCGAGCCGCCTTTGCGAATATTGCGGACGCGCGTGGAGGAAGTTGATGGATACGCAACGGTTCCGGCTCACTCACCTTGCTCACGGAGGGGGCTGCGGTTGCAAACTCGCTCCCTCAGTCCTGCAGCAACTCCTGTCCGAACATCCGGTCGCGGCCCCCTACGAGCAGCTCCTCGTCGGTACCGAGACGTCCGACGATGCCGCTGTCTGGCAGCTCGACGAGGACACCTGCATCATTGCGACAACCGATTTCTTCATGCCCATGGTGGACGATCCGCGTGATTTCGGCCGCATCGCAGCCACCAACGCGATCTCGGACGTCTACGCAATGGGTGGCCGACCGATCATGGCGCTCGCTATTCTCGGCATGCCTATCGGCAAAATCGCTCCTGAAATGGTGCGTGAGATTTTGAAAGGGGGGGCCTCGATCTGCGCCGAAGCGGGGATCCCCGTCGCAGGAGGCCATTCCATCGATTGTCCCGAGCCAGTCTACGGATTAGCTGTCGTCGGCATCGCACATCCGAGCGAAATTCGACGTAACAACGGAGCCAAAGCTGGCGATGCCCTCATCCTGACGAAGGCGCTCGGTGTCGGCATCTACTCTGCCGCCTTCAAGAAGGACGCTCTATCGGCCGACGCCTATGGGGAAATGATCGCGTCGGTGACCTTACTGAACAAGGTCGGCGCCAAGCTTGCGCGCAATCCCGACGTACACGCGATCACCGACGTGACGGGTTTTGGCATTCTCGGCCACGGTCTGGAAATGGCTCGGGGCTCCGGCCTGACCTTGCGCATCGCCTTCGACGCATTGCCCTTCCTGAGCGACGCTCAAGCTCTGGTGCAGAAAGGCTTTGTCACCGGCGCGTCCCACCGCAACTGGGACAGCTACGCCGAGGGTATCCGCTTGCCTGATACCCTGGACGATTGGAAGAAGCACCTGCTGACCGATCCTCAGACGTCCGGGGGGCTCCTTATCGCTTGTGCGCCCGATCGGACGGAGGAAATCCTGCAATCCATTCATCGAGATGGTTATCTCGCTGCGCGGATCGTTGGAGCAGTCGAAGAAGGCGCGCCTCAGGTGAGGATCGGTACGGCGTGATCCGCCGAGGTGGAAACAGTTTGGATAAGGTGGAGCGTTCGGAACCCCGGCCTCGTCGAAACGTTGCTTCCGGCATCGGAGCGAAAGGAACCTAGTCATGCGCGTCGCGCTTCCAACCCTCCTGACGATCCTCGTCGCCCTATCGGCGCCAGCCATGTCCCAAACTCAACCGACTGCGCCAAAGAGCAATTGCGGCAACGCTCCGGCGACGACCAGCGCCACACAGCCGGACGCGGGCCACACCGCGTCGGGGACTTCGCCAGGAACGGCAGGCTCGACCGGTTGGACAGGCGGCACGGGCKGATCGTTTATCGGCACCACCCAGAAAGGCCCCAATCCAGCATCGAAGACCTACGACCACCCTGCGACGGCGACCGGTCTCGACCCATTGAAGTCGAGCCCAGCTCCCAATCCAAGCTGCTAACGATGAGGGCCTGCTGATATTGGCGGAAGAGAGTGGGAGTCGAACCCACCCGAGACCGGCTCGCGGCCCCACCCGGATTTGAAGTCCGGACGCCCCACCGGGGACGCTTCTCCTCCCTGACCGTCGTCGCCGTCATCACTCGCGTTGCGGCGAAAAAGATCGATCCTGTGATTGTTGATGCGACGAAGATCACCCCGACGCAAGGTCACGCCGTGGCGGTCGAAAAATTCGAGAATCTGAATGGCGACCTTGCGGCCATTGTCGACCCGGTCTCGAAATTGGGCTGCCGTAAACTGACCATTCGGCACGTTCGCGGTCAGGTCACGGATGATCACGACCATCTCACCAACGGTGTCCCGAAGGAAGAAGTGATCGTGAGCCACTTCATCGGCGCGCCCCAGACGCCCGACCACTTTGCAGAGCGCCCTGACGTCGGGTTCGGAGCGACCGAGCGACGCCGCGATGTCGCGCACGCGCGGCGGCCGAAAGCGCTCGGCGCCCGCGAGCAGGGGCGCGACCGCTTGCCATAGATGCTCTTCCTCCTCACTGAGCCGAACCTCGTGTTCCGGCAACCGGACCCACGAACCGTCGATGACGAGTTTTTTCTCGCGCACCAGGATGGCGAGCGCAGACCGAAAAACATGAGCGGGAAACCGTGGGCTTGCCTGCAAGCGCAGTCGTTCCAACCCCATCCCCTGCAGATCGGGATGCTCGGCGTGAAAGGTCGCAAGGCTCGCCAGCAATCCTTCGACAAAGCCCTTCCAAGTTGCGGCACTCAAGACGATCCCCGACGCGCCGTCGACGCACATGAGTCCGAGATCGGCAGCGAGCGTAGACGCGGACGGTTCGGACATCGCCCGATCGCGCGCAAAACGTTGCAGATCGAAAAATTGCGGTGGCGCGGAAGCAAGCGCACGCATGGCGTCGGACGGATCATCATGCGCGAGAGCCGAAAGCTGCGCCTGCCGGTCGGCACTGCGACGATGGCGGAGCGGCCCGCGCAGATCGATGAAACGTCCTCCGCCGATCGTCCGCTGTCCCGACGTATCCCGCAGGACGAACGCGTCTCCGGCAGCCGCCGCGATGGGAGCCTCCAGAACGAGCTGCACCGTCGCTTCGCCGCCTGGATGGATCGGTTCATCATCGAGAAGAACAACGCGGGCGCCGACCTCCGTCGCCGCATGGTGCAGGCGGGCGGGAAACCATTGCCCAAGCGGTTTCGTCTCGGTCGCCAGCACTCGCAAGGTGGCGTCGATCCGATCGGTCGGCGCGTGCAATTGGGGATCGAGCACCATGTCGCCGCGCGCAATGGCCTCCTTGGAGATCCCTTCTCCGCTGAGGTTCAACGCACACCGCTCGCCCGCACGGCCCTGCTCCGCAGGTCGATTTTGCGCATGGATCGAACGGACACGGGCCCAAAGGCCTGACGGGCTCAGCACGACATGATCGCCGACCGAGACGCGGCCCGACAATACGGTTCCGGTGACGATGGTCCCCGCGCCGACCAATGTAAAACTTCGATCGACCGCGAGGCGAAACAATCCGTCGGATCTGCGCACGTTCAGTGCGGTGGCGGCGTCGCGGAGGCGCTCCTTCAGGACGCCGATCCCTTCGCCGGAAACGATCGACACGGGGATGATCTCAGCCACGGCCAACCCGGTGCCGCGAACGACGGTACGGATCTGAGCGACGACCTCTTCGCGCCTATCCTGCGTCGCACGATCGACCTTGGTGAGCGCCACGATCCCGCGCGCGACGCCGAGCAGGTCCATGATCGCGAGGTGTTCCCGCGTCTGCGGTTTCACGCCGTCGTCGGCGGCGACAACAAGCAGAGCGAAATCTATTCCGCTCGCGCCCGCGAGCATCGTATGCACGAAGCGCTCATGACCAGGAACATCGACGAAACCGATCACATCGCCGCTGGCCTGGGGCCAATAGGCAAATCCGAGATCGATGGTAATTCCGCGCGCCTTCTCTTCCTTCAGGCGGTCCGCGTCGATCCCTGTCATCGCCTTGACGAGCGATGTTTTGCCGTGATCGATATGTCCCGCCGTGCCGATGATCATGACGGCGGCTCGAACGAGAGCGATTGCAGGTTCACGCCGAAAGCCGCTTCGTCCGTCATGCAACGCAGATCGAGGATCAGCGCGCCCTGTTCCACATGGCCTATCACCGGGCACGGGAGGCCCCGAAGCGCTGCCGCGAGATCGGCGAGTGCCCCGCCCCCGCCAAATGGCGTAAGAGCCAGGCCGGCACTCGGAAGGGTTTCGAGCGGCAGGGCGCCCGACCCGATCTGGCTACGACACGACACGATTTCGACTGATGCACGGATGCCGACAGCTCGCGCGACGAGCGGCGCAAGCCGCGCAGCTTGCGCCGCTATCTCATCCACCGATCGCGTCAGGCAGCGCAGAGTCGGCAGGCGCTCCGCCAACGTATCCGGATCACGGTAGAGTTTGAGCGTCGCCTCACAGATGGCAAGCCTCACCTTGTCGACACGCAAGGCCCGTTTCATCGGATTGCGGTTGATCGCGGCGATCAGATCCTTACGACCCACGATGAAGCCGGCCTGCGGTCCACCGAGCAGTTTGTCTCCAGAAAAAGTGACGAGATCTGCGCCTTCTGCGACCGCTTCGCGCACAGTCGGTTCCTTGACCAAGCCGTAGCGGGACAAGTCGACGAGGGTGCCGGACCCCAGATCGTTGACGAGGGGAACGCCCCTTTCCCGCGCGATCGCTGCGAGTTCCGACGCTGGAACCTCCGCGGTGAATCCTTCGATGCGATAGTTGGAGGTGTGAACCTTGAGCACGAGTCCCGTCTCGACCGAAAGCGCCGCACTGTAATCTTTGGCGTGCGTGCGATTGGTCGTGCCCACCTCGATGAGACGCGCCCCGGCGCGCGCCATGATGTCGGGCATGCGAAAGGCGCCGCCGATTTCGATCAGTTCGCCTCGCGAAACGATGGCGTCCTTGCCATGCGCGAGCGTATTGATGACGAGGAGAACCGCAGCCGCATTGTTGTTGACGAGTGTCGCATCCTCGGCCCCGGTCAGTTCGCAAATCAACGCGCGAACATGATCGTCCCGCTCGCCTCGCTTTCCGCTCTCGAGGTCGAACTCCAAGGCCACTGCATTCCGCATCGCCGCGACGGCCGCCTCGATGGCCTCTTCCGCGAGAACGGCTCGACCGAGATTGGTATGCAGAACGGTTCCTGTCAGGTTGAAGACCGGTCTGAGCGCGGAGCGTGAGCGCGCATTGAGTGCTTCGCTCGTGGCGATCGCGATTTGTCCGATCTCGGGCGGCATCGCGCCTGTCGATTGCAGCGCGTCTCGCGCCCGGGAGAGCGCGTCGCGAACCGCGACGGTCGCCGCTTGGCGTCCGTGGATCGCGACGAGTTCAACAACGTAAGGATGGCGCAGGACCTGATCAACGGAAGGAAGGTTTCGAAGCGCCGTGCGCGCCGTACCGTTCATGATCTAGAGCCCCAACAGGAAGGGATTGAATGCGCCGCGCCGATATTCCCCCTCGCGCAGCAGGAGGTCGAAGCCCAGGCTTGCGATGTCATCGGCAACGGGCTCGAGGGAGACGTCCTTCTGTTGGTAGAGCACTTTGACGTAGCCGCGGCAGGCATCGCAACATTCAGCCTTGATCGTGCCGGGCCCGCCTTCGATCTCCTGATAGCCGATGCCCTGGGTGGAGCTACACAGGACGCACTTGATCCGCACCACGTTCCAGAAGGTCGCGCAGAGTGCGCACGCACAATAGCGCGCGCCTTCCGCTCCCATCCAACCGACAACCAGGGAGGCCACCGGAGGGCTACCGCAACTCGGGCAGACTCCGTCGCTGACGCGCACGAGCCTGTCGGCGTCAAGCCGTGATGCGAGCCGGGCGAAATGCACCTGAAGTGCGGCCGCGATAAACGCATGCTCGGCAATGGCATCGGCGGGGATTGCGTCCGACAAGACATTTCGCACCATTGCGGCCACGCCGTCCGATGCAGCGGTCTTGATGCGCGACAAGGCGGCTTCCGCTTGCGACGGCTTGTCCAGCCTCGCCGCCCCATCGAACATCCGATCGAGCGTTTCAGCCATCACGGTATCGATCATCACCGCGTTGCGGTCGAGCGGCGGCATGCCGAATTCCCGTGCCCGCGCGACGGCGTCCGCGGACGGCAGATCCGGCTCGGGGAGCGACTCCTGAATGCGATGCTGGATGTCAGCAAGGCCGGCGACAAAACGGAGATAGGGGGCAAGGTCGCTGACATCGGCCAAAGCGCGAAGTCGCTGTGCTCGCCGCTCGAAGAGTTCGAGCGGGGCCGGTAACCTTGCGAACGGCGGCGAGGGCACACGGCCGATAATGGTCGGATCGGGCTGGATCGAACTCGGACTCGACATGGAACCTCACGAACCGCACGGGCCACGTGGCGACGGATATTGATCGGCCACTCGCAATATAGCTCGCCCGCGCGTGTTGACGAGGTCCCCTTCGCAATCCTCCGCGCGCCGGTCCTTGAGACCGGGGCACCCGACGGTGAAAATTCCGCGTTATGGCTAAGACATCCTTAGTCTTTTGTCTGTCTAGTCTGTCCAGTTCGTCAGACAGAGGCCCTCGACTCATGGCTACCCAGCACACACGGTTCAGAAGACCATCGCTCAAGATCGCCGGCCAGTTCTATGCCGGAATGGCGGCAGGAATTTTTGCCCTCGCCGCACTGGCGGTCTACGGCTCCGCCACCATCTCCAACGTTCTGGCGGAGCGCAAGGACGCGGAACTCAAGAGCTTGACGCAGAGCGTCGTCAGCATCGTCGCCGACTTGGATGGACGGGTGACCCGGGGCGAAATGACCGAGGTCGAAGCCAAGCGGCGCGCCTTGGATACGCTTCGCGCGGTGCGCTACAACGGCTCCGAGTACTTCATCGTCTTCAACTATCACAACTTCATTCTGATGCATCCGTTCGTCAAATCGCTGGAAGGCGCCGACCAATCGGACATGAAGGATGTCAACGGGACTTATCTGGTGCGTGAGCAGGTCGGCGCCGGCAAGGGCGGCGGCGGCTTCGTGTCGTATCTGTGGCCAAGACCCAACCAGAGCGAGCCATCGCCCAAACGCAGCTATGCGGTTTCCTACGAGCCGTGGAAGTGGGTGATCAGCACCGGTGTCTACGTCGATGATCTGGAAGCCATGACCGCGCAATACCGCAATCTCTTTCTGATGATCGTGGCAGCCGCCGCGATTGTCCTCGTCGGCGTGGCTTTCGGCTTGGGGCGCAGCATTTCCAGACCGATCCAGAAACTCGTCGCAAACATGCGCGGACTTGCGGATGGCGATCTCACCGTTACCGTCGAGGGAACCACGCGGAGCGACGAGATTGGCGTGATGGCGCGTGTCGTCCAGGTCTTCAAGGACGCGCTCATCGCGAAGCGGGAAGCGGATAGAGTGGCTACGGCCGAGGCAGACGCCAAGTTCCGCCGGGCGCAGGTGCTCGATGACCTCACCAAGCATTTCGAAGCCAACGTCTCCGCTCTCACCCAGGGCCTGTCGTCATCGGCGACCGAACTAGAGGCGACCGCGCAATCCATGTCCCAGGTCGCCGACGAGACAAACAACCGCTCGGTGAATGTGGCGACGGCCGCCGAGCAGACCTCCGCCAACGTTCAAACCGTCGCGGCGGCGACCGAGGAACTGTCGATCTCCATCCGCGAGATCGCCTCGCAGGTGTCGCAATCCTCACAGATCGCCGAGCGAGCGGTGGTCGACGCCAGACGCACCAATGAGACGGTTCAGACTCTCGCCTCCTCGGCGGCGAAAATTGGCGACGTCATCTCGCTGATCAACAACATCGCCGGGCAAACCAACCTCCTCGCGCTCAACGCCACGATCGAGGCGGCGCGCGCCGGGGAGGCCGGAAAGGGCTTTGCCGTCGTCGCGTCAGAGGTGAAGGAACTGGCCAACCAGACATCAAAGGCCACGGAAGAGATCTCCCACCAGATCGGCGCCGTGCAGCAGGCGACCGAGCACGCCGTCGGCGCGATCCAGCAGATTGCCACGACGATCACCGAGATGTCGCAGATTTCGGTCGGCATCGCAGCCGCCATGGAAGAGCAGGGCGCGGCCACGGCCGAGATCGCACGAAACGTTCAAGAGGCGGCGCGCGGAACGGAGCAGGTGACCGGGAACATCGGTGACGTTCGACAGGGCGCTGGCGAAACAGGGGCTGCCGCAGCTCAGGTCCTTGGTGCAGCCCAGGAACTGGCACGTCACTCCAACAGCCTCGGCGACGAAGTGACGACGTTCCTGTCGGGCGTAAAGGCCGCCTGACTGCCTACGCGGGCGCCGGTTCGCCGGCGCCCGGACCGTCCTATGTTTTGACTTTGCGCCCGCTCGCAAGGTCGCGGAGCCAGCGCCGGTGATGACGCCATGCCCAGCCGCCGGTCACCGATCCCCGCGTCATGGCACGCATCGTCCCGCGGACCCAGATGGCTGCGTAGACGTGAATGATCCAGATGCAGATGATCACGACGGCCGCCAGCGAATGGACCAGTACGGCGACGCGCTTCTGCGGGATGGTGGTGAGATCGGAAAAATACTGATCCCAGATCAGGATACCGCTTGCAATCAGCACGATGATGAGCGTCGTCATGCCCCAGAAGATGAATTTCTGGCCAGCATTGTATTTGCCGACTTCTGGCAGCCGCTCTTCATGACCGGAGAGAAGATCGCCAGCCTTCGACAACCACACCGCATCGGTCCGGTTGGGCAGATTGGCGCGCCAGAATTGAAAGAATAGGCCGGCGAAGCTGAAGAACAGAAAAACGCCGATCCAGGGATGGAGAGCGCGGGTGTTTTGCCCCCCACCGAACAACCCCGTCATGAAGAAGAGCGAGGGGTGAAAGAGCGCAAGACCGGAGATCGCGAGAAGAATGAGGCAGGTCGCTGTGATCCAGTGATTGATCCGAGCGACCGTGCGGTAGCGGTCGACCGTAACTGGGTCGCCGGGGTGAATCGCGTCGCCGGGTTCGACTTTCTCGGTCTCCATTACGCTTTGTCCTTCACCAGCTTCTCGGCGTTTTCTTCGTCATCACGCGTCACCCGGTTGGGACCGACGATTGTCGAATGGAGAAGTCCGGCAGCGGCGGCAAGGCCCATGGCGGCAAAGCCGACATACTTCGCGACGCCTTTCCACGCCTGGACGACGGGGCTGATCCGTGGATCCCTTGGAAGATTCGAATAGATCTCCGGCTGGTCGTTGTGATGCAGGACATACATCACGTGGGTTCCACCGACACCCGGCGGGTCATAGAGCCCGGCCTTGTCGTACCCGCGTGATTTCAGATCGGTGATGCGGCTGTCGGCGAGTTTCTTCATATCCTCTTTGGTGCCGAAGGAAATCGCGTGCGTGGGACATGCCTTCGCGCAGGCAGGACCCTGGCCCACCGCGACGCGATCCGAGCAAAGAGTGCATTTGTAAGCCGTGTGATCGACCTTCGAGATCCGCGGGATGTTGAACGGGCATCCCTTGATGCAATAGCCACAGCCAATGCAATTTTCATGGATGAAATCCACGATGCCGTTGGAATATTGCACGATGGCGCCGGGAGCCGGACAGGCTTTCAGGCAACCCGGATCGGCGCAATGCATGCAGCCGTCCTTGCGGATGAGCCATTCGAGATTCCCCGTCTGCGGATTATCCCACTCCGTGAAACGCATCAGCGTGAACATGTCGGGCGTCAGGTCATGCGGATTTTCGTAAACGCCGACATTCGTCTCGATCGCCGGATTGGTGTCGTTCCACTCGATACACGCCGATTGGCAGGCTTTGCAGCCGATGCAYTTCGACACGTCGATCAGTTTCGCCACCGGCTCGAGCTGCCGTGCCGGCGCCGGAACGCTGGAGGCGGAACGACGGACCAGATCCTTCTCCGAAAATTGCGGAGGTACGCTTTGGACCGGTGGGTTGCTCTGCGCTGTATGCGGGCTCGGATCCATCGCTCGTCTCCTCAGGATGTCGCCGGCCCGGTCGAGGGCTCGATGTTGACGAGGAACGCCTTGTACTCAGGCGTCTCGATATTCGCGTCGCCGACATAGGGCGTCAGGGAGTTCGGACCGAAGCCCTTTCGCGCCGCCCCCATAAATCCCCAATGCAGCGGAATGCCGACGACGTGCACCGTCTTGCCGTCACAGATGAGCGGCTTGATGCGCTTGGTCACGACGGCCTTGGCTTTCACCGAGCCGCGCTTCGACCACACCCGCACCCAGGAGCCGTTGGCAATGCCTTTCTCCGCGGCGAGCTGCTCGGAAATCTCCACGAAGAATTCGGGCTGGAGAACGGCATTCACTCTGTTGTGCTTAGTCCAGTAGTGAAAGTGCTCGGTGAGGCGGTAGGACGTCGCCGCATACGGGAACTCTTCCGAAGTCGCGAACTGCGCGACGTCGTTCTGGAAGATGCGTGCCACGGGGTTGCCACGGATCTTCGGCGCGATGACGTTCGCGATCGGCGCTTCGAACGGTTCGTAGTGAACCGGGAACGGTCCGTCACGCATCAGGCCGCGCGCGAACAGACGTGCGGTGCCTTCCTGGTTCATGATGAACGGACCGACCACGTCAGGCTTGGCGTTCAGAGCGATATCCGGAACGTCGTATCCGGACCATTTTTCCCCGTCCCACTCGATGATCTTGCGGGTCGGATCCCAGGGCTTACCTTTCAGATCGGCGGATGCGCGATTGTACAGCGTGCGTCGATTGAGCGGCCAGGCGAAGGTCCAGTTGAGATAGGCGCCCGTATCGTCGGGGTCGGAATTGTCGCGGCGGGCCATGTTGTTGCCCTGCTCATTGAAGCAACCGGAATAGATCCAGCACCCGCAAGCCGTCGAGCCGTCGTCGCGCAGCACCGAGAAGTTGACGACCTGCTTGCCCTTTTCCAGCACCACCTTGGTGGGATCGGCAGGATCGCGCAATGTGTCGACCGCGTACCCGTTGATCTCCTTCGCCAGTTCTTCAGCGGTCGGTTCGTCGGGGTTCTTGTAGTTCCAGGTGAGGTTGAGGATGGGATCAGGATAGGCACCGCCCTCCTTCTCATAGAGCGCGCGTAGGCGCCGATARATCTGCGCCATGATCCAGTTGTCGTGCTTGGCCTCGCCCGGAGGTGAACCGCCCGTCCAGTGCCATTGCAGCCAGCGCCCGGAATTGGTGAGCGAACCATCCTCTTCCGCGAAGCAGGTCGTCGGAAGCTGGATCACTTCAGTTTGAATCGCGGCAGTATCGACGTCGTTGAACTCTCCGTGGTTTTCCCAGAACCGCGAGGTTTCGGTATCGAGCGGGTCCATGGTGACCAGCCATTTGAGCTTGGCCAGGGATTCCGTAATCTTCTTCCGGTTCGGGAATGCGAGGAGCGGATTGAAGCCCTGGCAGAAATAGCCGTTCACCGCGCCATCGTGCATCATCTCGAAGATGCGCAGCACGTCGTAGGCAGGCACGTCGAGCTTCGGCAGATAGTGATAGGCGAACTCGTTTTGTGGCGTCGCCGCGTCGCCCCACATGGCTTTCTGGAAGCTCACGAAGAACTTCTTGTAGTTCTGCCAGTAGCTCGTCTGGTTGGGACGCAGGGGTTTGAAAGTCCGGCTCGACATGTAGGTGTTGAAGTCAGTCTCCTTCTCGACCGGAATGTTGAGATAGCCGGGCAGAAGATTGGACATCAGGCCGACATCCGTCAGCCCTTGGATGTTCGAGTGCCCACGCAGGGCATTCATGCCACCGCCACGCACGCCGATATTGCCGAGAATGAGCTGCAACATCGCCATCGTGCGGATGTTCTGGGAGCCTTTGGAATGCTGTGTCCAGCCGAGAGCGTACATCGACGTCATGGTCTTCGTCGGCGTCGAACATTCGGAAATCATCTGGGCCACCTTCAGGAACTTGTCCTTTGGAGTGCCGCAAATCCGTTCCACCAGCTCGGGCGTGTATGCGGCCACATGAGCCTTCAGCATGTTCCAGACGCATCGCGGGTTCTGCAGGGTGTCGTCGAGCATGACGAACCCGTCCGCGCCGATTTGGTACTCCCACGTCGAGCGATCGTAATCCCGCTTGCTTTCGTCATAGCCTGTGAAGAGGCCGTCCTTATAGACGAAGCCCTCGTTCACGAGGTACGTGGCGTTCGTGAACGCCTTGACGTAGTCCCACTGCACCTTGTCGTTCTGGATGCAGTAATTGATGACGCCGAGCAGAAACGCGATATCCGTTCCCTGCCGGATGGGCGCGTAGAAATCCGAGACTGATGCGGAGCGCGTGAAGCGCGGATCGACCACGATCAACTTCGCGCCGCGGTTCGCTTTCGCTTCCGTGACCCACTTAAATCCGCATGGATGCGCCTCGGCGGCATTGCCGCCCATGATGATGACGAGGTCCGTGTTCCGAATATCGGTCCACGAGTTGGTCATTGCGCCACGGCCAAATGTTGGGCCCAAACTGGACACCGTAGGGCCGTGTCAAACGCGCGCCTGATTGTCGAACGCGACGATCCCTGTGCACCGGACCACCTTGTACGTCAGGTAGGCCGTTTCGTTCGTCGTGGCGGACGCCGCGAGAAATCCCACCGTCGTCCAACGGTTGACGGGAACGCCCGCCCTGTTGATCGCGATGAAGTYGGCGTCCCTGTCGTCCTTGAGTAGCCGGGCGATCCGATCGAGAGCCTGGTCCCAGGACGTCCGCTCGAAGGCGTTCGATCCGGGTTTGCGGACCATCGGGTACTTGATGCGCGTCTCGGACTTGACGAAGTCCTTCAGCGCCGCGCCCTTCGGGCACAGGGTACCGCGATTGGTCGGATGGTCGGCGTCGCCCTCGATATGGACGATGTCGGCCGTTTCGCCTTTTCGGATATCGCCCTTGGAATAGAGGATGACGCCGCAGGCGACGGAGCAATACGGGCAGGTATTGCGCGTCTCCATCGTGTTCGTGAGTTTGAAGGGTCTAATCGCGGCCGCGTGAGCCGCCTCCTGTTCTCCGAAGCCGAAGGCTCCAAGAGTGGTCCCCGCAACACCCACGCCGGCCGCCGTTAGGAAGCCGCGTCGTGAGAGTTCCATATTCATGGCAACCCTCCCTTTGGTTGGATCGCTGTGCGCAGCGTTCTTGACCTGAATTTAGGTTAGATTTGAGAAATTCCAGTGTCAAATGACATTGGCGCCTCATTTCGGGGTCCAATTCCCGCGCAGACGGGGATTGACGATGGCCGTCGAGCGCGCAGAATAYGTTTGTGCCCGCCAGAACAGCTCCCGCGTGCCGGGGTCTTTCCGCGTCGATCGCATTGCAGGCCCAGAGCTGCCGCTCGCGGCCTTTTGAATCTTGCCTCCTCATTCCATCCGTCATCCAGCGAGCCTTGGGCTGCGAGCGTTTCCGACAAACGCCTCCCGCCCAGGCTGCTCACCGATCAGGAGCGCTTCCATGAAGACCCGCCGTGAGATACTGGCGACCGGCGTCGCCCTTTCCGCCGCCTATGCCATTCCGCGCAGCGCGTTCGCGCAGGCGAATACGGCGAGCGCCTGGCGGCGGTTCGCCGTGGTGACGAAACTCGATGTCGCGTCGCCGGACGGTCCTGCGCAGGCTTGGATCCCGTTGGCGAGCTTTCATTCCGACGCCTGGACACGACCGGAGAACAACACCTGGACGACCAACGCGGCTTCCGCGACCATTGTCGAGGATCCGCGCTATGGCTCGAAACTCCTTCATTTGAGCTGGAAGGCGGGAGCTATTGCGCCGTCAGTGGAGGTGACGACATTCTTTTCCACCCGCGACCGCACCTTCGAGCCGACAGCCAGCGGCCACGCACCAGCTCTCACGCCGGCGGACCAACAGCTCTACCTCGCGCCGACCGCCCTCATTCCCACGGATGGCGCCGTGAAGGCCCTCTCCGACAAGATCGTGGCCGGCTCCGATGGCGAAATTGCAAAGGTTCGCGCGATTTACGAATGGATGGTCGAAAACACCTTCCGACGCGCCGCCACACGGGGCTGTGGCGAGGGTGACGTGGCGGCCATGGTCAAGTTGAACGATTTCGGCGGCAAGTGCGCTGATCTAAACGGTCTCTTCGTGGCTCTGGTGCGCGCAGCCGGCATCCCGGCGCGCGACATCTACGGCGTCCGCGTGGCGCCTTCGAAGCTCGGCTACAAGAGTCTGGGCGCCAACACCACCAACGTGACCAAGTCGCAGCATTGCCGCGCGGAAGTCTATTTGTCGGACTACGGCTGGGTCGCGATGGATCCGGCCGATGTCCGGAAGGTGATGCTCGAGGAGACACCCGAAGGACTTGCTCTCGGCGATGCCAAGGTCGCCGCAGCGAGGAAGATGCTGTTCGGCGCCTGGGAGGGCAATTGGCTTGCCTACAACACGGCTCACGACGTGGCTCTTCCGGGTTCGAAAGGACCAGCCGTCGGCTTCCTGATGTACCCGCAGGTCGAAACCTCGGCCGGGCGACTCGACTGCCTTTCGCCGGAAACGGTTCGCTATTCGATCACGGCGAGCGAAGTCAGCATCTGAGGGCACACATTCAGGCCGTTGAATGATGGGCTGCGGTGTGTAAGCTCGAACAGCCCGCCGCCGCTGCGAGAAGCTGAGCAGCGGCCTCCGAGCCGGAGGATGTTCGATTGCCTGCCGCGACCGACGTTGCAACACTCATCGTACCATTCGCAGACGTGGATGCGACGACGGAAATCCGCGCTGTCCCGACAGAGACGCCCATCAGCCTGGTCTACGCGAACATCCCGTTCGCGGTGATGATGACGACCCCCATGGACCTGGAGGATTTCGCATACGGGTTCAGCCTGACGGAGGGAATCATCAAGGACCTCAGCGATATCCGGTCGGTGCGTATCGCAGAGGAAGAGAGCGGGATCAGGCTCGAGATCGATCTCGTGTCCGAGCGTCTCCATTCCCATCTCGCCCGCAGGCGCGCTCTTACCGGGCGCACGGGATGCGGCATTTGCGGCATCGACGATCTCGCTGCGCTGCCCCGCGCCCAACTCGGCTCAGGAACGGCGCCACGATTGTCGGCGGAAGTGATCGGTCGCGCCCTCAAGGCGCTCGACGATGCGCAACCCCTCAATCGCGAGACGCGGGCGGTTCACGGCGCGGCTTGGGCCGATCTCGACGGCAATCTCGTCGCCGTGCGCGAGGACGTCGGACGCCACAACGCGCTGGATAAGTTGATTGGCTGCCTCCTGCTCGGCGGCACCGACCCGGATCGCGGCTTCGTCATTGTCACCAGCCGCTGCTCGTTCGAGCTGGTGGAAAAGGTTGCAGCGTTCGGCGGCCGCACATTGATTGCGATCTCGGCTCCGACGTCGTTCGCGCTCGAACGCGCCCGCCTTCACGATATGACGCTGATCGGCATTGCCAGGCGCGACACGATGACAGTGTTTCACGGGTGGGAGCGGATCGACCATTTCCGAGCCGTCGAGGCATGACGAGCGCCGCGCCTAAATAAGCTTAGCCCAGGTTGATTTCGAAGCTTCCTCGTGCTTTTCCTTCCGCAACGGAATGCTCAACCTTTCAGGGTGCGCTCATGCGCATTTGCAGGTCGTAGGCCGGCGACCTCGGCAGGGCCAATCATGCGAAACAACGTTCGCCAATATAGCCTCCCGAAGTGGCGCCTGACACGCTGGCTCGTCGATGCCGGGCCCGATGTTCCACGTGATATTCGCGTCGCTCTGGTCGAGAGCCTTTTCGGAACGCTGCCGATTTTCGCGGGCGGCGTCGTCAACACGATCCTGGTTTCGACGGTAATCGCAGCGCGGATACCGGCTCCGCCCTTCCTCTTATGGCTCGCGCTCGAAATCATTCTTTGCGTGACGAGGCTCGCCGTTCTGATCGTCGCGCGACGTTCCGCCAGCCAGGGCCGTCCGACGCCGACTGATCTCTACATCGTCCTCGCGGTTCTCTGGGCGTCCAGTGTCGGTTACGGCGCCCTTATCAGCATGATGAGCGGAGACTGGGTCTCCGCGACGCTCGCCTGTCTATCGGCGGGCGCGATGGTCGGCGGCATCTGCTTCCGAAATTTCGCCGCGCCGCGTTTGGCCTCGGTGATGATCGTCCTCAGCCTTGGGCCGTGTTGCATCGGCGCCGCGTTGTCGTCCGAACCCATCCTGTTGGTCATCCTGATTCAGATTCCATTCTATCTCATCAGCATGAGCACAGCGTCGTACCGGCTCAAGGGCATGTTGGTCGATACGATGCGCGCAGAGCGGGAAAACGACCGCCGCGCCCGCCACGACGAGCTGACCGGACTTTTCAATCGCGCCGGCCTCATCAGCGTCATCGACGCGCGCGGCATCGCCGCAAACCAACCTCAGGTCAGGTGGGCGCTCCTCTATCTCGACCTGGACGGATTCAAAGCTGTCAACGATCGCTACGGCCATACCATCGGCGACCGACTGCTGGTCTCCGTCGCTGGCCGCATCCAGGGCTTCATCGGCGCTCAAGAAATCGCCGCCCGCATCGGCGGCGACGAGTTCGTCTTTCTCGGTCCGGACACGGACAACCGAGACATGCTCGAAACGGCCGATCGGCTCATCGAAGCGATCGCGGCACCCTACAACCTATCCGAGGACATCGTGGCATGGGTCGGTGTGAGCATCGGCATCGCCTACATGCCAGACCACGGAGCGACGGCACAAACGCTGCTCGAAGCCGCTGATCGAGCGCTGTACGAAGCAAAGGCGAAGGGGAAAGGTTGCTACGCGATTGCGCCGCTTCCCGAATGGCCCCGCGAGCAGGCACTATCAGCGACATAGCGTTCTGGCGGTCACGATGGCGAGCCCCGTCGCTTGGCGCTCGCCACCGGTTTGCGGCGCATCGCGTATTTCAGCAAGGCCTCGATGTTGGTTGAGCAGGAACGCTTCGAATGGTGTCGAGTATCGATAGATTATCGATGCATCTTGGTTGCCTACCGTCCAAGAGCACCACCAGGGATTGCACTCGAGCCCCCATATCCTCGAGGATACGGCAAGCGCGATTTTGACGGGCGAAGTGGTCTCTCGACGAGACTAATGGAGCGGGCGATGGGAATCGAACCCACGACATTCAGCTTGGGAAGCTGACGTTCTACCTCTGAACTACGCCCGCACAGATTCGATTTACAACGCTTCGCGGGGTGGCAGTCAACCCCATCGAGCC
Source organism: Microvirga sp. P4_G7 (assembly GCF_056401005.1). Taxonomy (NCBI): domain Bacteria; kingdom Pseudomonadati; phylum Pseudomonadota; class Alphaproteobacteria; order Hyphomicrobiales; family Methylobacteriaceae; genus Microvirga; species Microvirga sp. P4_G7. Next base: position 20,990 of record NZ_JBFUKD010000015.1, read on the forward strand.
GCTCGCACGATGGAAACCTGGGCATTCACAGGGGGCGATCGAACCGAGAACATGGCAAAGGCCACATGCGGGTGCTCGGGAATATTTCGATGAACCTGAATTCTGAGAATTATCCATATTGGCCCCTGTCTCGCGCACGAGCCCGATCGAATTGCGACCAACACCATAACTCCTGTCCCTTTACCGCAGATGCTCAGAGCTTCATTGATCGACATTTTCCAGGCAATGAAGCGGGCCGATCTATGGCTGTTTCTGGGTTGGCATGACGTCAAGCAACGCTATCGTCGTTCGGTGATCGGGCCGTTTTGGATTACGATCGCAAGCGCGTTCTTTATCGGCTGCATGACGGTGCTCTATTCGGGCTTGTTCGGACAGGGCATAAGCACCTTCATGCCTTCAGCGGCAGTAGGCCTGGTTGTTTGGGGATTCATATCCAGCGTCCTGATCGAGGGTACGAGCGCCTTCGTGGGAGCTGGAACGACGATCAAGCAAACTCCCGTCGCACTTCCGGTCCACATCCTTCGCGTCATCTGGCTGAACGTAATCATTCTGGCTCACAATACGACAGTGATAGTCGCCGTTCTGGTGATCGCAAACATTCGGATCGGGTGGGGAATAATGCTCGTTGTTCCTGCATTCGTCGTTGTCGTTCTGAATCTGTCTTGGATGACATTGCTCCTGGCAACCTCAGGAGCGCGATTCCGCGACATTCCTGTGATCGTCTCCACATTCATCCCGGCCGCCATGCTCGTCACCCCGGTATTCTGGCAAATCAACCAGCTCCCTCCGGCCCGACAATGGATCGCCTACGCCAATCCATTCACGTATTTGCTGGAGATCGTGAGGTCTCCGATTTTGGGGAACGTGCCATCGAGCAGCATATGGTGGGGATGCACCTTCATGA